>CAMTOX010000048.1 GCA_947074225.1 uncultured bacterium | reverse complement strand
AGATTAGACCGTAAGAGCATGGAGGTAAAGCAAAAAGAGTGAGAGTGGATATGGAGATTTCATTATATCGATTCTATAACATATTAACTCAAATACTTGATCTTTGATAGATAATTTATATATAATTACAACTAATACACACGAAAAATGAAATAAATTTATATTTTTTATTTGTATATAAAATAATATTTATATATATTTGCAGCTGTGATAACTATATTAAACCATTAACTACAAAATTCATTATTATGGCAGATTTGGTAAGTGAACTTAACAGTTTAGATTTTAGTGCTTATATAGGCGGTCCTATGCAAGCGGCAATTGAAGCACAAAATTCAGCCTCTATGGCACAAGTAAATTTCATTTCATCAGTTGGTTTCAACGAACAAAATGAAATAAATTATGTAACATTTAAGTATAAAAAAGGGGTAAATACTATTGAAGAATCAACTACTGAAGTTGATAAAAAAGAAGTTGTGATTGAGTATGACACTTATGAGTTAGATGTACCTTTATTGACAATATTGAATATCCCCTCATTGCGTATTGATGAGATGACCATTGACTTCAATGCCAAATTAACTTCTGTCGAGAATAAAACAGTTGAATCTTCTTTAGATGTTTCTACAACTATGGGGGCAGGTATTAAAATAGTAAATTTTAAAGCCTCTGCAGCATATAAAAGAAAGACAACATCCAATACAGAGGTACAACGTTCATATGATATGGCAGTACATGTCAGGGTAGTAAATGATGATTTACCTGCTGGTTTAGATCGTATACTCTCTATGCTTGAATCTCAAATAATAGATAAAGAGGTTACTACTAAATCTACCACTACACCGGTTACTATCACAAACAATACCCCAGAATCATAACAAATATCTAAACATTGAGACAGTTTATAAATCCTTTATAAACTGTCTCTAAATATTTTTATAATGGCAAAATTAAATGATTATATTGCGAGTCTTGTTGCAAGTATCACAGATGCGCGTTTAGCAACAGATGTTGAAACTGCTAAGATTGCTGAGATCTATAAGAATCATGAGATATTGAGATATTTCTCCATTCCACGTATGCGCATAGGAGATGTTAATTTATCCGTCCCAGTTGCAATTGATTACGCTCTCTCAGGTGCTTCAATTAACTACAAATTAGATATATATAATCTTACAGAGGGTGTTTTTATTGAAGTTTATCAGGACTATGGATTGACGGAGAAACAAATATATTTATATAAATACCAAGAAATAATTACTGGAATTAAAAAAGACATTCATAATTCTCTAACACAACTTAATGAAGCCATTTGTGAGTCAAGAAATATTCAAGCAATACCGGAATCTGCATACAAAATTTCCGATAATGTTAAAGACCCTCTCATGAAAATTTCTGAATCTGTAGGGAAGGTTCCGGTTGAAGAAGTAGCCGATAAACTTTCTATTTATCTGACCAATAGCTATCTAAATACATCTGTTGAAAATTTAGATGTAATCGTAGAAGCCTCACGATTAAAAGAAGTAGACAGCTCAGCTATTTTTCATGTAAATTTAAATATCAAAGAAGAAGGGATGTTATGGTCAATTTCTCAAAACGATAAAGGAGAAGTACAAACACGTTTAGAACCGGAATAAGTATGGTAGAATCAACAATTGATATAGCTTCTGCAATACAAGCAAAGCTTCTATTAGTTCCTGAATTAGTCTGTAAATTTGAGAATAAGGATATTTATGCCCTCCAAGATTGGTTAGCCTGGATAAAAGATAGCGAGGCATTATTGAAGAAATATAACTTTGCAGAATGTGCAGAAATAGCCGGTTTGCATGCCCTTATTTGTCATGAGGAATTAAAGATATATACCGATAAGCGCATTAAAAAAAAGACTGTTATTGCACAGGCCGTTTCGACAGTTAATCCATCACAACAGATTCTACAAAACATTTACAATAGATTACAAGAGAAGATTGAAAATGTACGTGTTGTGATGAAACAGATTTTAGTAGTTGCTAAGTCAGCAGGTCTCTTAAACTTCAATAGCGAGAAGGAAACCTTCACTCAATTTCTACAATCTTTATTGAATCAATTTAAATCTCATGTTCAACTGGCACCAAGCATTAATAGCGCAATAGCCTCTATTGGGAGGTTTGATGTCATAAGGATTCTTGCTGAAGAAATTTCATTTGAGTAATTTATAAATTATGAAGAAAACATTACTTTCTCTGATAATGATCCTACTTCTATGTTGTATTAATATGGGAGCTACAATTCGTTACGTATCCATGAGTGGTAATGATGCTAATGATGGACTTTCGTGGGCCACAGCAAAAGCATCTCTTTATCGATATTCAGGTAGCGACACTGTCTTTGTTGCTGTAGGCGTTTATAATCCTGTGGATATTACATCTAGTATTATTGTATATGGCGGGTTTAGCGGCAATGAAAGTAGTTTAGCAGAACGACCTGAACTTATTAATGGCGTCAGGGCCGATGGCAATGCCACTGTGATTGATGGCATGGGTACAAGTAATTATGGAATTGAGTATTCCGGTAATTATAGGTCAATTTTAAAGATTGATGGCATTGTTATTAGAAATTGTAACAGAGGATTAGCAATATCAAGCAATTCGGTTTCTGGATTATCAATTTTCAATAATATGACTATTGAGAATAATAATCAAGGATGTTATATGAATGGAGGTACCCTATCTAATTCTTTGATAAGGAATAATGGATTAGTAACACCTTACCCTATTGGAGGTATAAGACTTGGAAGTGGTGCTCCTAATTGTATTACAAACTGTAATATTATCAATAATGTGGGAGTTCGAGTTGGTGGCATTTCATCTACTTCGTTTGCTCCAGGATCATATCTTGGATCTGATGTTATTATTGACAATTGTTTAATTGCTAACAACAAGACAGTTGGTAATGACGGTTATGCAGGTGGAGTATATTTATACTATTATGATTTATGCCATATTGAGAATAGTATAGTAATAAACAATCATTGTGCAGGCTCTACCGGCAATTTGAGTGTGGGTGGTATTTATGCTGCTGGTTATAATGGAGTAGATATTAGAGGATGCTTAGTAGCTAACAATACAGTTGTACATCAGGATTCTTTAAACCTAACCTTTTCGGGTGTCTATTTAACTTCAGCCTATTCAAATAAGATTTCTAATAGCACTATTGTGGCTAATAGCACTCTGAATGTGCCCACAGGCTACCGCTCTGCCGGTATGGGTGCTAATGGTCGCCCCATTATCAATTGCGTTGTATGGAATAATCAATATACCACAGATAGTGGCCAGGTATATAAGCGACAAATAGGTAGTATTCCCACTAGTGTAAACTATAGCGCTATAGAAGGGGGCTATGCGTCTGCTATGTCTTCAATAGCCTTAGATAGCCTGAACATGGGGAGTGACTCTACCCTTCTCTATCCCGGCTTCATAAATCCAAGCGGTGTTGTAGGTAGTGCTGTAACAGCCGCCGACAGTAGTGCCATATTGAATGCCAATTGGGGATTGCAGAGTACCTCACCACTTATAGATGGTGGAAGCCCTGCCACCTATTTAACCAATTGGTACTCGACTAAAGATGCTTACGGCTTTCCGCGTATTACCAATAACAGGATAGATATTGGAGCTCTTGAATTTATAGATCGTCATCAGAGTATTAATTGGGATCAGACATTGCAAGGGTATGTGGGCGATACTCTGTTGTTAACAGCTACTGCCAGCAGTGGACTTGCCGTGAGTTACAGTGTGCAACCCGATACCTCGGCAATTATCATAGGCGACACCTTGGTGCTTTTACAGGCCGGTGCCATTACCATTACTGCAAGCCAAGCAGGTAATGATGTGTTCTATACTGCAGCCGATGTGGTGAAACAGATGCAGGTTGTTCAAAGAGTAGAACAACTATTGACTTGGAATCAGCTTTTAACAGGCGAGATAGGCGATACGCTTATTCTTACTGCTACTGCCAGCAGTGGGCTTGCCGTGAGTTATGAGAGTAGCAATAGTGCAGTAGCACAAGTGCAACATGATACACTGATTATTATGGGCGAAGGTAGTGTTGTTATTACAGCGTCGCAGCATGGCGACTCACTCTATTTACCTGCCGTTGCACTATCTAAGAACTTAGAGGTAACTAAACAGCAACAAGCCATTATATGGACACAGCAGTTGCAGGGAATGATAGGCGATACTATTCTATTAAGTGCTACTGCTACCAGTGGCTTGGTCGTGAGTTATGTGTCGGACAATTCTGCTGTTGCATTAATTCAAGGCAATAGATTGATATTGACAGGCGAAGGAAACGCCTCTATTACTGCCAACCAAGTAGGTTCTAACAAGTATCATGCTGCTACCTCTGTAACAAAGGAAGTTACTGTCGCTCGACAAACGCAAGCCATTATATGGGTTCAAACGCTTCAAGGAGTGATTGGCGATAACGTTACACTTAGTGCTACAGCTACAAGTGGTTTAAGAGTTAGCTATAGCTCAGACAATAGTTCTGTTGCTATTGTTAATGGTAATCAATTAATTGTAGTGGGCGAAGGCGATGCCATCATTACTGCTTCACAAGCAGGTAATGCTTATTATAGTCCTGCCACTTCAGTTAGCAAAACCATTCATGTGGAACGCCAAGCGCAAGCCATTTTATGGCAACAGGAGTTAAAGGCAACGGTGAACGATGAACCAATTACATTATTGGCATCTGCAACCAGTGGCTTATCCATTATTTATAGCTCTGACAATACTTCTGTGGCTATTGTGAACAGAGATCAATTGACCATAGTGGGTGTGGGTAGTGCCACTATACGCGCAGAACAGCATGGCGATGCAATGTATCTTCCAGCCGACCATGTTGAGAAAACTATTGAGGTATCGCCGGCTGTAGGTTTGGCAGAGAGTGAACTTATAACATTGTCGGTATATCCAAATCCAGTTACAGAAGGTGAGTTTACTATTACCACCTCTTCTACAGAAGCCGGATTGATTCAGATATATACAGTTCAAGGCACATTAGTGCATCAAGAACAAGTTAGTGAAAGAGATGTTGTTATATCGTGTCACGATTGGGCAAAAGGAATCTATTTAGTTAGAGTAGCCGATAAAGTAGAGAAGATAGTAATAAAATAACATACTATATTCTATTATTAAAAAGTCCGACTAATTATTTATATTTAGTCGGACTTTTTGGATTAAATATCTACTACATCAGATAGGCATCTCTATGTATGCAATTATTTGAATTTGGTTTCTTTGCTACTTTCTTTTTCACGCTAGTTCATGAAAGAAAGTAGGGCAGTCAATTACTGGCTACCCTTTCTTTTAACCATTGATCTTTTTTTTCTCTACACTGTTCTAATGTTGGTGCAAGTGTACGGAATACTTCGCCATCGGCAGTGATGTATTTATATTGACAATATCGGTCTTTACCATTCTTGCGTGGTCGTGGCGATCGATTGAAAAATACATAGCTTTCCTCACCTACTGATTGGCATACGGAAATGTCGTTTACTATAATGCTATTCATATTATTTTATGTTATAACGTTATTTTTCCTTGCTCAATTAGCTCTCCATCACACCACAACTCAACTTTACCAACCTTAAATCCATTAGGTAATGCAACATATTTGATATACTTGCGATACTCTATCTTATCCTTGATGTTTAACCCAATGAGATTGCGAAAAATCATCATCGTTGAACCTCCATTATCCCAAAGTATTACTTTATTATCTTGTCTAATTTCTTGTTTCATAATTATATGCTATTACTCGTTTCTGTCTATGAAGTTATTATTTATTTCTGTTCCGTTCTTGTTATTCTAATATTATATTACGTTTGTTTTGAAGTTCAATACAAGTTTCTGACAATGGCATTATTTTATGATATTGTCTTAATAGAGCTGCTGCCAATATTGCTCTCGGTGCATACTCTTGTGATGCTCCCTCCAACATTTCATTTACCATTTTTGTCTGCATTAGGATTTCAATAACCTCTTCCAAAGAGGAAGAGGTTATAATGTCATTAATACGTTTTCTACATTCTTCGTGTGTCATGATGCCATTCTTTGTTTAATAAGGTTTGTATTTTGGTTTACTAATTCAATGATTTGGTTGTGATATTCTGTATTATTATTGCAAACTCCCCTACTCTGCATAACTCTAAGCGTTTCTAATGATATTTCTATTGTTTCAATGCGTTTCCCATTAATGGTTGCCGAAAGTATCAAAGAGTTTTCTTTCAAATAATATTCATTACTAAATACACAATGGTGCATCGCTGTACCTTCCTCTGCAAATTCTAAAACACTTTCTAATACCCTAACTTTTATAAGACCATCTGTAAACTCGATACCGAAAAACTTTGATTTTAGTTCTTTGAAACGCTTTTCATTTTCTATTGCCCTCTGTTTCTTCAGTTCAAATTGCTCTTTTGCTATACGTGCTGCTTTCTTTAAAACTAACCTATCATGCTCTTTCTTTAAGTTCAAAGGACAAATATATTTTGCGGAATGAACATCTTTACCAAAGTAGTTAAGTAGGTCTATATAATCACACCACATAGATGCGTCTTTAACAATATAACCATTTTTTGTTGCTATACGGATAGAGTTCCAATAGCTATCCAATTTGTATAATGATTTTCTTACAAAGTAGTATAAAAGGTTTTTTTGTTTGGTTTTAAGCAATGTTTCTGCCTTGTTGTTGGTAAGTATAGATTGAAACATTTCAAGCGGTGTAAGGTTATGAAAACTCTTTTTAAAGCCATTGCGCTTTACCTCTTTGATAGTCTGAATATTTGGGTAAATGGCATGAGGTACTATATCATTTGAAACATCATTTTTTCTTAGCTCTAATTCACTTGTCCATGTCCAACGATCTCTCCAATATCCCATAGGTTGCAATAATTTAAAAGTCGCAAGTTTGCCTTGTGGAGATAGCCAATGTTGAATAACCTCTTTTACAAAGTAGAAAACCTTTTTACCTACCTGTTCTTGTTGTTCAACATAAAAGAAACGCATTACTTGAAAACCTTTATGTGTGGTTACGATACAGAGATACTTTACTTCTGAAAACTTCGTTCTTCTGCTTTGTAAGATTTCAAGTTGAGCTTTGCAATGAGGACATTCAGTACCACAAATAGTATCAGATAAAAGAGAGTTATCACTCTGCCATGATGCGCCACACTCTAAACAAGTAGTTTTACCACTTTTTAATCTCACTGCTGCGTGTCTGAACATATTTGTATATGCCCATTGTTTTTGTTCTTCTGTGATAAAGGGTAGAGTTTTTGATAACTCTACTACCTCTCTTTGAAATTTGTTCTGTGGTTTCATAATGGTAAAATTAAAATAGTGATGTTTGTTGTGCTTGGTTCAGTGTTGGTTTAGCTTGCTTTTTGGCTTTCATCTTATTGTAGATTTCATCTTCAACTCTCTTTATAACATTATTGCGTGCATCTTGTATTTCTTCCTCAGTGAGTTCTACATGATGATTAATGACTACTTGACCGCCTTTAATCGGCTCTCCAATCTTTATATCATCTTCATCGTAATAATGCACTGCCATTCCGAAAATCTCTTCATCTGCAAAACCATTACATCCGCTTGATTTAACCTCATTGAGAATGTAAGTAATACAATCCTCAATGTTCTTGTTAGGCTTAGTCAAATTCTCTGCAAATAACTCGTCTGTTGCTGCTCTGTGTAGCAAATAAGACTTAATAACTTGTTCAAAATGTTTTGTTGCTTTCATAGGGAGTTTTTTAGAATTTATATTTATGCGGATTCAAGAGGGAGGGAGTTGAGTTTCAATTTTTTCTCGCTCGGTTTATCCGACTTTTATTTTATGCGTCGTTCGGTCGGGTTGGTCGTTTTCGTTTCAGTGGCTAAAATGGTGTAGGAATTAGACACAACAAGGTTATTGCAAATAATACTACCCGTAGGTGTGGAGATTTTTTGCAATACAGTTTACTGCTCGACCTTGTTTTGTCGTTCAATTCCGTAAATACCTTTGCCAATGAATTAGAAAACGTCTTACCTGGAGATTAGACCGTAAGAGCATGGATGTAAAGCAAAAAGAGTGAGAGTTATAAAGATTAATTTTCCATAGTTGGCAACTACTATGGAAAATATGAAAATGTAAAGAACAGCGGAAAGATAGAGTATAACGTCTGCTTGCAGGTCGCTATAGAAGCGGGTGTTAAATGGTATACAGGAACCAACTGGTCTATCTATTCCGGAATATATGGGGAGTATGGCGTTAATAATTTGGTCAGCCAGAAGGATAAGAAAAACTTTATCGCTTACGATGTGTTGAAAGATACCAAATTTACCAATGGCTCATCGTTTACTACCGAATATATGAATACCAATGGCAAGCTGACCAAGTTTACCGAACAGATACATCCGCTTGCGGTAGGCGTGAAGATACGGGTGTCGTTTGGATGGTAAAAAAAGTCCGACTAAATATTTATAATTAGTCGGACTTTTTTATATTGGCTTTAGGCTCTTCTTATGCCGTAGTTCTTAAAATATAGTTCTGAGTAACTATATAATATCTATGTGGTATTATTAGGTCTCTATCTTTTGTAGTAATGCATGGGTCTTTTTCTTTAAAAGTACCTGACTCTTCTAGATGCTCCCTCTCCATACAAAAGTATATTTATTAGCTTCTGATTCTATTTTGGTGTCATCAACATATTGTGTACGTCGAGGGATATAAAACATTCTGTATTAAGCAACATAACAAATTGAGTGAGGATATTTTCTAATGTATCTTTAAGACGTTTACTTCGGAAAAAACTATGGTACGAAAATCTGTAATAGTTAATGTGTTGTTATGTGCTTAGTAATGCAAAAGAAAGATACAAAAAACACCACATATAACAAAGACTTTCTCGCTGTAAATCAACAAGAAAGCCTTATTTTTTAGAGAGAGAACTTGTTAGTCACCCCTCTTTGAGTATCTAAATCAGTATTTCTTTTTCATTGGCAAAGATATTTACCAGCTGTTAACGTCATATCAAGTACTAAAATATATTACAAAAATCCGCATACTAGCCAATAAATAGTATTTTAATTGCAATTTCTAAGTTGTGCATAAACTCTATATCATTTATGCCAATAGATAGTTGCATAAAATAGAAAAACTAATGATGAAAAAGGGAGTAAAAAAGCAGTTTAAACAGCGAGAACAAACATTTTGTGGTAATTGACAAGAATGAGTTTTAATACACTACAGTCAGGTGAAGGAGGAGCAATATGACTACCATGCATCAGATGGACGATTACTCAGTAACATTTCACCGATTTTGGAGAAGTGCCGAAAAAAGTAGCAAAGAAACCTAATTTGAAGTTCTCGATCCTTTCGGAAAGTTACTTTCTACAGTGAATTGATACAGCTCAGAAGAAACAAAAAGACAAAAACCTCACTTTTAATCATCTACATACAAAGTTTTAAGTTATATTTGCACAAAAAG
>CAMTOX010000047.1 GCA_947074225.1 uncultured bacterium | reverse complement strand
ATCACAAGCCTGTCGCCACAGCTCAGTACACTCTGCCCTGCACCGTACATTAATGACACAGCGACACCCCAGACCTACACTATAGCCTACCCTCTTTCCCTACACGACGCTCTTCCGATCTGACCACACAACACAAAGAACAAGACATTCAAAGGCACCTCGGCTAAGCCTAATGAGATATCCGATTTAAAGACCGGCATATTCACCATTGTTGTTGGCATAAAGATACCAAGCAATACCAATACCAAGGCAAGTCCAGAGACGAACATCAACATGGCACGGCTAGAGATTTTTGCACCTACAGCGCCCCCTATTAAACGACCTATCAACATCAAGAACCAGTAAGTACCAATAACGGTACCTGCCACGGCAGGATCCATAGGATCAAAGCTACCGGCTTGACCTGAAGTCATGAAGATATTGGCAATATTTGGAATACCTACCTCAACACCTACGTAGAAGAAGATGGCCAAAGTACCGAATATGAAGTGACGGAATGAGAAAGGGCTATATTTATCGTTCTCCTGTTTGGTCTCTTTCACAAAGTGAGGCTCTGGAATATTAACGAAATAGAGCACTATGAATGCTAAAGCAAAGATTCCCATAGCTAAGAATAGCGCTGGAGTAGCGTTAGAAATTTGCGCTGTAGCAACGTTACCTATCAAAGCACCTACCAATACCGGAACAATAGTAGCTCCTAAAGAGTTCAACGAACCACCAATCTGAATCAACTGGTTACCTTTGTTACCACCACCACCTAAGGTGTTCAACATTGGGTTTACCACAGTGTTCAACATACACATTGAGAAGCCCGAAATAAAGGCACCCGAAATATAGACACCGAAGATGAAGCCATTAGAGAAGTCGCCCATGGTTGATAACTGACCTGAAAGGAAAGTGATACCAACACCTACAAATCCGACTACGATAGCTGTTAGAGCAGTCTTTTTATAACCAATCTTTTGAAGCATCAACCCTGCTGGAATACCCATAAAGGCATAGGCTATAAAGTTGGCAAAATTACCTAACTGAGACATGAAATTGGTTACCCATGTCCACTGATTTTTAACAATAACGCCCATTGGATTTTGTAGCCCTGTCACGAAAGCAATCATGAAGAATAGGGCAAACATCATTGCAATGGGTAACGCATAATTTTTACGCTGAGTGTTCATAATGATGAATGTTTGATAGTTAAATTACTAGAAATAGTTGTTGTTATATAAACATAATGAAATGCTCTTTTTTACCTTAAAGGGTCTGCTTAGGCTTCCACTTCAGCAAACCCCTTAAACATTTCATTATAAATTATTCTTTATAAAACGTGTGCATAGCTCATAAAGGTGCTTACGTGTTTTTGCCCCTAATATGCTATGGTTTTTATTGGTATAAATCTGCATGTCGTAGGCTTTTCCGGCCTCTACCAAAGCCTCTGTATAGAGGTAGGTATTCTGCGCATGTACATTATCGTCGGCCGAGCCATGTACAATGAGTAGATTTCCTTGTAAATTCTCGCCTTGCAGCAATAGGTTGGCCTGGCGATACCCTTGATCGTTCATCTGAGGCAAGCTCATATAGCGTTCTGTGTATGCGGTATTATAGAGTTGCCAGTCGGTTACTGGAGCAATAGAGATTCCCGATTTAAAAGTTCCCTCGCCACGTGTCATGGTCATCAGAGTCATGAAACCACCAAAGCTCCATCCCCAGATGGCTATGCGCGAGGCATCAATATAAGCTTGATTACCAAAATAGCGTGCCGAAGCTATCTGGTCGGCACTCTCCAGAATGCCAAGATGTTTGTAGGTGCAGGTTCTGAACTCCCAGCCACGGCCTCCAGTGCCACGACCATCTACACAAGCCACCACATACCCCTCTTGAGCCATATAGTACTCCCAGTCGGGACGCCAGCGGTTCAACACCTCTTGTGAGTTTGGACCACTATACTGCACCATCACCAATGGATAGGCTTTACCCGCCTCCATCTCTTGAGGCTTCACAATCCAAGCATTCAAGTTCACACCCTCGTCGGTAGTGAAATTAAAGAACTCTTTAGTTGGAAGGTTGGCGGCTTTAAACTTAGCTGCCAAAGCGGCATTATCTTCTATCACACGAATCACTCCCCCTTGGTTATTAATTACCGAGTAGATATTTGGTGTGGTGGCATTATTGAATTGGTGTATGGCATAACGGAAGTTTGTAGAGAAGCTTGCCGTATGCATTCCTTGACGTTTATCTAAACAGGTCATTCGTCCTTTAGCATCTACTTTGTAGACATTGCGTTCAATAGGTGTCTCTGCCGCTGCCAAGAAGTAGCAGGTATTGCTCTTCTCGTCGTAGCCATAGAAGCTCATCACATCCCAATTGCCATTGGTCAATTTTCTATCCACCAAGCCATTAGCTTTGAAGAGGTATAGGTGTCGATAGCCATCGCGTTCGCTCATGCAGATGAAACGTCCATCGGAGAGGAAGGTCAAGCAGTTCAAGTTTGCATAGTCAATATATACTTTGCCATATTCATTAAAGAGCACTTTGGCCACTCCCGAGCGTCCATTCACCTCTAAGAGCTCCATATGTGTCTGCTCACGGTTCATGCGTACCACGGTGAAGTCGTCGGCTCTATTGGTCCATACCAGCTGAGTGAAGTAGATATCATTTCCTTCGCCCACCTGCATCTGTTTCACCGTGCGGTTAGCAATATCAAACACATGTAGAGAGACCGTAGAGTTGGTGGTTCCGGCATGTGGGTATTTAAAAGTCTCCAATACCGGATAGGTGTCGTTCATCCACTGAAAAGAGAACTCTTTCACCTCCTCCTCATTGAAACGCACAAAAGCTATCAAACGGCTGTCGGCACTCCACTCAAAGTAGCGCACCAAGCCAAACTCCTCCTCATAGACCCAATCGGCCATACCATTAATCACCTTATTTTTAGCTCCATCTTCAGTAATAGCGCTCTCGGTGCCAAAATCCAACTTCTTCAAGAAGAGGTTATTGTCGCGAACAAAAGCTACATTACGTCCGTCGGGAGAGAATTGAGCCAACTGCTGAGGACCATTCTCACTCAAAGGCTCTATCACACGACGTGAAATCTGATATACATAGTAGTTCGTGGTAAACGAGTGACGGTATATGGGAGTGGTCTCAGTATGTACCAACAACTTATCCTCTTTAGAAGAGAAGCTATATCCATGAATACGGCTTATTGGGCATGCCTTAACCGTCTTAATATTAAATAGGGTGTCGACGGCTTTTCCCGAGGTATATTCATACTTCACCACCAATGTACCATCATCGCTCATCGTGGTATAGTGAAGACCATCTTTGCAGTGATATACTGAAGCGGGTTGTTTAGCACGATAGGCGCCGGAAGTAAAGCCATCTAAGAAGGCTTGGGCACTATTCACTTGCCCCTGCAAAGTAGAAGCGGCAAAGAAAGAAAAGAACAGAGTAAAATGTAAAAATAATTTTTTCATGGATATAAAACGCTATTGTCATAAATAGGCGCAAATATACTTTTAATCTATCATATTTACAACTTTAAATAGCTACTATTTACAGAGAAACAGCAAAAACAATTAGAATCTTACGAAATGACAAAAATAGATTTTATAGCTCCCGACATCGAATAAGTAGCATAACTCAAATAGGTTATCACAGGGGGTACCGCAGGGGAATCCCCCACCCCTTTCACACCCTAAAGTGTCCAAAAACATGTTCAAGAACACATTATTGACCAAAACATGGAGAACTACAAGATAGCAAACTGCTCATTTTTTACGCTAATAAGATCCAAACCATGCCAAATATTTAAAACAGAGCTTTAGAGAGTAAAAAAAAACAATTACCTTTGTACCAATCGTTTCAGAAAAAGAGATGTCGAGATTTCAAAACTATATAACATGGATAAAACAACACTTGCCAAATAAATATTGGACAGTGCTAATGGTCTTTGCTGTATTTATACTCTTTTTCGATGGCAACAGCCTTTACAAACGTTATAAGACCCGACAGCAGATTGCCTCTTTAGAGCGCGAGATTAAAGAGTACGATAAACGTATTGCCAATGACCAGGCAGAGATTAAAGCTTTGGAGGACAATTTAGAGAACCTGGAACGTTTTGCTCGCGAATATTATTTCATGAAGAAGCAGAACGAAGATATCTTTATCATTAAAGAGTAGCTCACCCACCTTCTACTACCACGAAAGAGACCTGAGGCATTAATTCCCCTCTATTAAAACAACAGATTATGAAAAAACAGATACCCTTTCGCCGTAAGACGGCCAAAGATCGCAACCTAACGGTAAAGAAAGCCGATCAACTATTGAACTTCCTTATCGCTGCCATGCCCGAGAAGAGCCGCAGCGAGATTAAATCTTTTCTATCCCACCGACAAATAGTGATCGATGGCAAAGTGGTTACCGCTTTCGACCATCCTCTCAAAGTCAATGACACGGTTAGTGTCAGAGCTATTGGTGAGGAGAAACCCAACCCAAACCATAAAGTACGTATCGTCTTTGAAGATGAGCACCTGCTCATTGTCGACAAGAAGAATGGTGTCTTAACCATGTCGACCGGCAAGGAGGATGAGCAGACGGCCTACACCGTCATGATGGAACATGTGCGTCGTCGTCACCGCAACAACCGCATCTTCATCGTACACCGCCTGGACCGTGAGACCTCAGGGCTCTTAATCTTTGCCAAAAGCGAGGAGGCACAGTTTCGTCTGCAGCACAACTGGAACGAGAACATCATCAAACGCGCTTATGTGGCAGTAGTGGAAGGGGTTCCCGACCCACACGATGGCACCATCAAGAATTGGCTACTTGAGAACCGCAAGTCCCTGAAGATGCACTCCTCACCTACCGACAATGGTGGTAAGTTGGCCATAACACACTACCGCACGCTAAAACATAATGGGCAGTACACTTTGTTAGAACTCAACCTGGAGACCGGACGCAAGAATCAGATTCGCGTACATATGTCGGACCTGGGGACACCTATTGCTGGCGACAAGAAGTATGGCGCTGCATCAAACCCTTTAGGACGCATCTGCCTACATGCCCGCTCACTGGTATTCAAACACCCATTCACCTTCGAGATGATGAGTTTTGACACCGGAATCCCTAAGAACTTCAAGTAAACGGCACGAATTGCACGAATGTAGGCTGCACGAATAACACGAATATAAAAAAGCTCGACAAGCTCGCTTATTGTAAGCAAGCTTGTCGAGCTTTTTCATGGTCACTAACCTAGGTAGCAACGTATTTCAGTATGTATCAACAACGCATCCTTCAACAGCGCAGCAATAGCAAGTATCCATGCGCAGCAGTCCAAACATTAGCCACGCACCTTCATTCTCACATCAAACTTCTCATATACTGAGTTCTGGCTTACAAATTCCGGCACTACATCCTTCATCTGCTGCACCACCGCATCCTGGTCGAAGTCACGCGCCATCTCCACCAACCTCTTCAGGTTTTCGTTCACCTTCATATATTCAAAATGTTGCACATGGGCAATATGTATCTTCTCGTTGTAGGTAGGCTTGGTCAGCTCCTTGGTGTTGAGCAGCTCCTCATAGAGCTTCTCGCCGGGACGTAGCCCTGTAAAGGCAATGTCGATATCCTCATAGGGCACATACCCTGCTAGGCGTATCATGCGTGTTGCCAGATCCAGAATCTTCACAGGCTCTCCCATATCGAAGATATAGATCTCGCCTCCCTGTCCCATCGTGCCGGCCTGCAGCACTAGCTGACAAGCCTCAGGAATGGTCATGAAGTAGCGTATAATGTCGGGATGTGTCACCTTCACCGGACCCCCCTCTTCAATCTGCTTGCGGAAGAATGGTATCACCGAGCCGTTAGATCCCAGCACATTGCCAAAACGTGTGGTGATGAAACTGCAGGAGCTATGCAGTAGCCCCTCCTCCTTAGCGGTGTTGAGCGACTGCACATAGATCTCGGCAATACGTTTCGAGGCCCCCATCACATTCGACGGGTTCACCGCCTTATCGGTCGAGATCATCACCATGCGTTCCACACCATACTTCATGCAGCAGTCGGCCACAATCTTGGTCCCCATCACATTCGTTAAGATGGCCTCACTGGGGTTCTCCTCCATCATTGGCACATGCTTATAGGCAGCGGCATGGTAGAGCACCTTAGGGCGGTATTGGCTAATGAGCTGCTCCATGCGCAAGGCATTGCGTATATCCACCACCACAGTAATAAAGGGTACCTGTTGCGGCATCGCCTCCAGCTCCACCTTAATGGCATGTAGCGGTGTCTCGGCATTATCCAGCAGTATCAATGTTTTAGGGGCATGGTGTGACAGCTGACGCACTAGCTCACTCCCTATAGATCCGGCAGCACCGGTCACCATCACCACATTGTCGCGCACACACTCCGACACCTTCTCGTCGGTCAGCACAATGGGTTCACGGTTCAGTAAATCTTCAATACGTATGGGTTGTATGCGCAGTGGCTCCGAGGCATCACGCTCTGCAGTCATCACATCTACCTTGGGAAGGCGTAGCAGCTTCATCCCCCAGTCGTTCAGCGTCATCATCACGTGGGCAATATCGGCCGTTAAAAAGGCCGCCGAAGTCACCAACACATGGGTCACCCCATGCTCCTTAATGAAACGTTGCACCACCTCCTTATCCTCAAAAGTTATCAACGGCACATTCATAATCATCTTCTCACCACTCCCCAACTTCTCCTCGGCCATCCCCACAATCTTGTAGGGCGAGTGGAGGTCGCCTTTGAGCATACGCGCCACATTCACATTGCTGTCGCGATCGCCCATAATGAGCATGGGCAACCGCTGGCGACTCTGAAATGAGATCTCAAACATCACACGCACCGCTATGCGCATGAAGGACATCAGCGTCAGAGAGCTAACAAAATAGACCACAAACGAGAGCCCTACAAAGAGGTCGCGGCCCATGAGTTGCGAGGTAAAGGCCTCAACACCCAATAGAACCGACACACAGATGAGCTGACATAGCAGCAGACGTACCAAGTCGCGAAAGGTGGAGAAACGCAACACACTGCGATAAGGGCGCACCACCATGAAACAGCATAACTGTATGGTCAGCACAATCAATAGCTGATAGAAGAGCAGCCCCACCGACCCGTAAGCAGGCAACGATGGGATGAAACGGCTCAAAACTGCCGAAGAAAATAGAAAAGCAATAGAACACAAAATCAAATCTAAAAGAAGAATGAACCAGCGCGACAGATAGCGCATCTTTATTAAATGGTTATAGATAAAACCATTAAAATCATGCACGTGTTTTGATAATGACATAGGTAAAAAAATAACAAGTTTAGATTAATATATTCTCATTTGTAATTGGCGAATACGGACCATCTTTAATTTCAAAAATAACACTATTGGTTTCCAATACGTGAAGTGAGTGCCATTGACTTTGAGGAATATGAATTCCATAATTTCCAATTAATGGATCTAAAAGAAACTTCTCAATAATGGCTTTACTATCATCGTAAAAATAGACCTCTATTTTTCCACGTAGAATAATATAAGTTTCAGCGGTTTCTATGTGGCGGTGAACCGGTATTGCAGTACCAGGCTCTAAAGCGTTCAATAAACGTTGAGCCTTTGAATCAAGACTTGTATGAAAATTATAGTTCATACGTAAACGCTCTGAGGCTTTCGCTTCAGTCGAGACTTGATTTAGTAAGGTTTCATCTATTAACATAAAAAGATTAATTTAATTTTGATTTCAAATAGGCCTCATGCCTATAGTAATTGCGTTTCATAAAACCCAAATAGAGCAACACCAATAGCGAGAGTACCAAAATAGCATACAACAACGCATGAGCACCACAATAGAGATATCCTAACCCTACCCCAAACTGCAATAGCATATAGAGGAGTGATACAGCTACATGAGGCCACCCTAACTCATTGGCCAATAACTGAAAGGCATGTTTACGATGTGCTACAAAAATATTCTCACGCAATAACAAGCGGTGCAAAATAGTCAGAATAACATCGACCCCATAAATGGCCAAAAAGAGAATATAACCCACATTGCCACTTTTAATTATTAATGCTCCCAAAGGGAAAAGTACGATAAAAGCAATGGCTATAGAGCCTACATCGCCAGCAAAGCAACGAGCATGCGAGCGAAAATTAAAGAAACAGAATACCAGAACACTCATCATGGCCACTACCAAATAACTACTATCTATAAAAGCTACACTGCTATTAACCAACCACAGTAGTAGCAACACTACCAAACTATAGCCTCCAGTAATGCCATTGATACCATCCATAAAATTGAACGCATTAATAATCCCAGTACAGAATATCAACGCCACTACCACCATCCACCAATCTGTGGCATTGAAAAGTTGCCATTGGTAACACATCAGCAACATCGCCACAAATTGCACCACCAACCGCACCTTATTGGGAAGCGGTTTAACATCGTCGATAAAACTCACCATGCTTACTAGCCCCAGCCCCAGTAGAAACCAAGGATAGTGGCCACCAAAGAATAGAAAGTAGAGCAACATGCCCAAAGGGAAAAGCACCCCACCCCCACGAATGGTAATCTGCGAATGGGAACTTCTACTGTTGGGCTTATCAGTGATATTATAACGATCGGCAATACGGAAGTAGAGTAGCTCCATAAGTATTAAGCATACTATTATACCTGCATATTTACAACAAGCAACTTGAAATAATGAAAAATCCAACATAATACTAAGAATAAATTTATATACCCATAATTTGATTAATCGCTTTATTCACTTTATGCACGTCAAAACGCTCTTCACACAACTCCCAACTTGCTCTGCCCATAGGAACTAAAGCCTCCTGATGTGTAATAAACCACGACATCTTATCAACCAGAGCATCTACATCCTTAGCTGGTACTAAAAAACCATTTTTACCCTCGACAACTGTATTTCTGCAACCTGGAACATCAGTTGTCAGTATAGGTCTACCACATGCCATAGCTTCTAATACCGACCTTGGCGTACCTTCACGATAGCTGGGTAAAACATAAACCGATGTCTGCTGCATATAACCAGGAACATCTTTAGTAAACGACACCTGTTCCACTATCCCATTCTCTAAACAGTAGCGCACTTCAGCATAACTCAAAGAATCGGCTTTGCCATCAATATCTCCAATAATAATGAAACGAACCTCAGGATAGATGCTTTTAATACGCTCAGCCGCCTTAAAATATTCCAAAACACCTTTGGAGTAAATAAAACGTGAAATCATTAGAAAAGTCATCTGCTTAGGTAAAGCCGTACATACAAACTGCTTCATATTTACACCAGAGCCATTTATTACATACGATTTTTCCACCTTTATCAAACCATTCTCTTTAAACTCTTTCAAATCGTCTTGGTTCTGAAAAATAACCGATGATGCACAATTCAATCCATATTTATAAAGTGGTTTACTTAACAATTTTATCACACGTGCTTTCAAACTATCCGATACAAACAAAAAACCAGCGCCAGTTATCATCGAGTTAACTCCTAAAACTCTAGCCATTTTAGCTGCAATTGCACCATATAGAGCTGGCTTAACATTATAACCCAAGGTGTAATCTGGAGCTAACTGTTTTAAAAGTTTATATAAACGATAGGTATATTGAAAATCAGCA
>CAMTOX010000046.1 GCA_947074225.1 uncultured bacterium | reverse complement strand
ATAAGGTTGTTCAAGGATAAATGCCCGTTTCTGTGTTTGCGAACCTGAGATATTTAATTGCTTAGGGGGAGACCATGAGATGTTTGAGCGAGAAACTATGCAACGTTTATTGAAACAGAAACAGATTAATGCCTATAAACATTATGGTTTCTGGAAACCAATGGATACTTTAAACGATAATAAAGAATTGAATCAGATGTGGGATCAAGATAGTGCCCCATGGAAAATTTGGTAATTATGACAATGTATAATCAGATATTTAAAGATAAAAAGATACTTATTACCGGTAATACTGGTTTTAAAGGTTCGTGGCTTACAACCTGGCTGTTAAAGTGTGGTGCAAAAGTGTATGGTTATTCTATTGATGTACCCACTAAACCCTCTATGTTTGAGGTGCTTGGTTTGGAGAAACAAATAAAGCAGTGCTATGGCGATATACGCGACAAAAAACATTTTGTAGATTACTACAATGAGGTTCAACCCGATTTTATCTTCCATTTGGCAGCTCAAGCCATTGTTTCCACTTCATACTCTGAACCTTTTGATACTATCGCAACCAATGTTATTGGTACTGCAACAGTTATGGAGGCTATTCGCCAAACAACATGGAATGTTACTGCAGTCGTTATTACAAGCGATAAAGCATACGATAATGTTGAGTGGATTTGGGGATATCGTGAGAATGATGCTATGGGAGGTAAAGATGTTTATTCTGGTTCCAAAGGGGCTGCAGAGTTGACTATTAAGTCCTATTGGCATTCATTTATAAAGCATATGCCTAATGTGAAAATGGGTGTTGCCCGAGCTGGTAATGTTATTGGTGGTGGTGATTGGAGTTGCGACCGTATTGTAGTAGATACTGTAAAAGCTTTCTCCAATGAAATGGCAGTAGAGATTAGGAGTCCTAAAGCGACTCGACCATGGCAGCATGTGTTAGAACCACTAAGTGGCTATTTGAGATTGGCTCAGGCTCTATATGAAGAGAGTATTACCAATGGTGAGGCATTTAATTTTGGACCTCGTGCCGAACAGACTAAAACAGTGAAACAATTGGTAGAAGATATTGCTGTGAATTGGGGTATGGATAAAGATAAGGCTGTACAAGTGACTGGCCATGTACCTTTTGAAGAGGCAAAACTTTTAAAACTAAATTGCGATAAAGCGTTAGCTTATTTGAATTGGCACTCTGTATTGAGCTATGAAGAGACCGTGAAAATGATTACCGATTGGTATTTAGGCTATTATGAAGGAGATTCCGATTTATTGATCTTGACACAACAACAGATCTCTGAGTTTGAAAAAGAGGCTAACCTACAGAAACAACCTTGGGCAGTATAATATAACTTATGATTGAAGGAGTTCAAATAATACCTCTAAAACGTATCCATACAGATAATGGAGATGTACTACATGCTTTAAAAGCAACCGATGAAGGGTATACTGGATTTGGAGAGGCATACTTCTCGGAAGTATTTCAAGGAGTGCGTAAAGGTTGGAAGCGGCATAATAGAATGACGCTTAATATTGTAGTTGTTATGGGTGCAATAAAGTTTATTCTTTACGACGATCGTGATGGTAGTGCTTCTCAAGGGAAATATTTTACTATTATTTTATCGCCTACAGAGAATTATTCTCGTTTGGTAGTTCCTTCGGGAGTATGGATGGCTTTTGAAGGAGTCGCCCCTGGAGTCTCTATGCTTTTGGATATTATTCCAGAGCCACACGATCCTAACGAAGCAGATAAAGCACCAATAGAAACATTTAAGGAGTAGATAAGTTTTATTATAACCTACTATAAACAGATTTAGAAATTAAGTAACGGAACATATTGAGATGAGACTATTAATAACAGGGGCTACCGGCTACTTTGGACGACATCTTATTCCCACTCTGTTGTCATGCTATCCAGATATAGAAATCATGACACTTAATAGAGATGTGGATAAGGCGGCCTCCCTTTTTCAGCAGAGGCAGTGTCAGCACAGATCAACTCATAATCTATGCGACTCTATTCTTGAGTTTCAACCGGAAGTGGTCTTTCATTTAGCTACCTTATCTACAAGCCGTTGTGATGATGATATAATAAAACCTATTATAGAAGCCAATGTTACTTATGGTATAGAACTTCTTTCGGCATTGTCCAAAACGAACAACTTAAAACTATTTGTCAATGTAGGCTCTTTTGCAGAGTATAGATTAGGAGTAGAGCAAATTAAAGATGCTTATTTATATACTGCTACTAAATCGGCCTTTCGTCACTTCTTAGATTTCTATGCCGATAGTTTTCAATTCAAATACCTTACAGTAGTTCCATACACTGTGTATGGAGGTGTCGATAAGAATAAGAAGATTATTGATTATATTATTGAGTCTATAAATAGTCCTGTGCCTATTAAGATGACAAA
Source organism: uncultured bacterium (assembly GCA_947074225.1). Lineage (GTDB taxonomy): Bacteria > Bacteroidota > Bacteroidia > Bacteroidales > Paludibacteraceae > CAMTOX01. The sequence goes on along the minus strand of CAMTOX010000046.1, from coordinate 7,281 downwards.
AGGTGAACAATGCTTAGATTTTATTCATATTGACGATGTCGTGAACTTCTTTGTTCAACTATTAAAGAGTTTCTCACAATTGGAAACCTTTTCCAATGGAGCGAACTTCTATTTGGGTACAGGCATAGGTACTACAATTCGAGAGTTGGCAAATCAAATAGAATTACTTACAAATCAGAATTGTAATATAAGGTGGGGAGGTATTCCTTACCGACCTTTAGATGTTATGAAAGCTATTGCTCCATTACAACAAAATAGCAAAGCCATAGATTGGGAACCAAAAATATCATTGAAACAAGGTCTTGAAATGATGCAAATAAATAAATAATTATTATATGAAAATCAATTTTAAATCTATCTATCCACACTTAATTGCCTTAGTGCTATTCTTAGGATTAACCTTAACCTATTTTTATCCCATAGTATTTGAGAATAAAGATTTGGTACAAGGCGACGTGAAGAGTTACCGAGGATGGGGGCATGATGTGCGCGAGCATTATAATAAGACTGGCGAAACAGCTTATTGGTCTAATGCTATGTTCTCTGGTATGCCGGCAAACTATGCCTTCTCACCTGAAAATCATAATATATTTAAGAAGGTGCAGCCCATTATGTTCATGGGACTCCCTGCCAATACTTTAGCTGCTTTCTTTGTTATTCTTTTAGGCTTTTATATCTTTATGTTAGCTTTAGGGTGTAACCCTTGGTTGAGTATGCTTGGTGCTGTGGCCTATGCTTTAGGCTCCTACAATTTAATTATTATAGATGCAGGTCACGTTAGTAAGGCATATGTTATTGCTACTATGGCTCCAGTTTTAGGAGGTATTATTTTATGTTATCGAAAAAAATACCTCTGGGGTATTGCTATAACACTATTGTTCACTGGTCTTAATGTGTTGTGGAATCACCAACAAATTAGTTATTACCTTATTTTGGTCATTATATGTTTAGCTGTAGTCTATTTAATTGATGCTCTACGTAAGCACCAGTTAATGGATTTCTCTAAATCATCTATCATTCTTATCCTTGTAGCTATGTTGGCAGTATTACCAGCTGCCGATAAACTTATTCCTACCATGGACTTTGCTAAGGAAACTATGCGTGGGGGAGCGGTATTGAAGACTAATCCTGATGGTGAGAAAGAGTCGTCGGGATTGGATATTGACTATGCATACCAATGGAGTTATGGCAAGGCGGAGACTTTCACACTGCTTATTCCAAATATCTACGGTGCAAGTTCTCATTACAACTTGGGTAAAGATTCTAAAACTTACGAGGTACTTCGTAACTCCGGACAAGCGAATCAATTTGTAAAATATGCCCCAATGTATTGGGGCGATCAGCCATTTACCTCTGGGCCTGTTTATATAGGAGCTATAATATGCTTCTTATTCCTTTTCGGAATGATGATTTGCCGAGGACCAGACCGCTGGTGGATTCTCGCTGCTACTGTAGTATCGTTTATCTTTGCTTGGGGGCGTCACTTTATGCCTCTAAACGACTTCTTATTCCATTATTTACCTCTCTATAACAAATTCCGTACACCATCTATGGCTTTGGTTATAGCATCGCTTACCATGGTAACAATGGCAATATTGGCCATTCGAAGAGTAATGAGTAGTGATGTAGATAAGAAAGAACTACTAAAACCTTTGTATATATCTGCTGGGGTAACGCTTGCAATTACACTCTTTTTTGCACTTTTCGGAGGGTCATTATTCTCATTTGACTCTTTTTCTGATGCTAACTATCCTGAATGGCTTGTTGAGGCGTTTAGAGAAGATAGGAAGGACTTACTTGTTGCCGATGCATGGCGATCGTTTGCCTTTATACTCATTGCAGCGGCATTAATATGGTTCTACATTAAGAAATCATTCCCAAGTCACTATTTCTTAGCTGCTTTAGCTTTGTTAATCTTTATCGACCTATGGGGAGTAGATAAACGTTTCTTAAATCAAGATTCTTTTGTGCCTAAATCTAAAGCGAAAGCCTTCGTTCCTTCTGAAATAGATCAGTATATTCTTCAAGATAAAGATCCTAACTACCGTGTATTGAATCTTGCAACAAGTACATTTAATGAGTCTAATACCTCTTATTTCCATAAATCAGTAGGTGGTTATAGTCCTGCAAAACTGCGCCGTTATCAGGATATTATCGACTTCTATTTCTCAAGAAATTTGAACCCTAATATTCTCAATATGCTTAACACGCGCTATATCATTGTTCCTACAGAACAAGGTAATCGTGTACAAGTAAATCCAGATACTTATGGTAATGTATGGTTTGTTGACAATATAAAATGGGTAGATACTCCAGATGAAGAGATTCATGCTATTGCCGATATTGACCTTACTAAAACTGCTGTAATAGATACTGTATGGCGTAAAGATTTATCGAACAACATAAAACCTGCGTCGGACGACTCTACAGCAACTATTAAATTGGTTGAAATTCTAAACCCAGGCGAACTTCTTTACGAATCGTATTCTAACGAAACACATCTGGCGGTATTCTCAGAAGTGTTCTATAAAACTTGGAAAGTCTATATTGATGGGGTAGAAGCACCATTAGTAAGAGTGGACTATATTTTAAGAGGAGTAGAAATTCCCGCTGGTAAACACACCATAGAGTTTAAATGTGTGGACGAAGTATATTTAACATCGACCATATATTCTATTGTTGGTTCTGTATTAGTGGTATTAGTATTTATCTCGCTTATTGTCATTGCTGTTGTACGACGTAAACGCAATAAGAAAGAGGTTTCAGAATAATCCAAAATCATCTCTTATGACCTATTCATTAATAGTTTGTACCTACAATCGCGATAAATTTATCTATCAAACTTTAGAGCATATTGCTCATAATAGTTTTGATAAGAGTAGGTATGAACTATTAGTGATTGATAATAACAGTAGTGATACCACACAAAGTTTATGTCAAGACTTTGCTAATCTCTATCCCGAGGTTACTTTTCGCTACTTTCTCGAGAAAAACCAAGGACTTTCTTATGCCAGAAATAGAGGCATTGTTGAAGCACAAGGAGATTTCTTAATCTTCTTGGACGACGACTCCTTTATTGCTCAAGATTATCTGGTACAGTTAGACCAATACTTAGCCCATTACCCTGATGCCATAGCTTTTGGCGGACGTATAGCACCACTATTTGAATCGGGCATTACTCCTGCATGGCTCTGCTCATGGACCTATTCGTGGGTATCGGCCATTAACCTTGGCAATAATGTAACTCTCTTTAAAGACAATAAATATCCCATAGGAGCAAATATGGGAATTAAGAAGAGTGCATTAAATTTAGTAGGAAATTTCAATACACAATTGGGAAGAACCTATAAGAATTTGATGGCTGGAGAGGAGAAAGATCTTTTCTTGCGTCTACGCCAAATTAATAATAAAATCTACTATTTCCCAAAAGTCTTCGTACAACATGTTATTCCACCACAGCGAACCACTAAAGAGTATATCATAAAGATGGCTTTAGGCGTTGGCATGAGTGAGAAACTGAGGTGCTTAAAATTTGGCAAAGTGGCATATCTTAAAAGATTAGTTGCTGAAGCCATTAAATGGTGTGCCACTTGTGTTCTGTGGCTGCTCTATCTCTTAAGAGGGAAAATAGCTATAGCAAACATATTAGTACTCTTTAGGTGGTATGTTACTAAAGGACTCTTATCAAAGAATACTAAACAATAATTATACTTTACTTATCCAATCTTTAAACCATAAACATGAATGTTGCAGTAATATTAGCCGGAGGTGTAGGCTCGCGTTTAGGCAACGAAACACCCAAACAGTTCTTTAAAGTTGCTGGAAAAACCATTATAGAGCACTCTATCGATGCCTTTGAGCATCATGCCGGTATTGATGAGATTGCCGTAGTTGTGCACCCTTTATTTCTTCTGAAAATTGAAGAATTAATACTCGCTAATAACTGGCTAAAGGTAAAGAAGATTCTTAAAGGTGGAAGTGAACGTTACGACTCAAGTTTGGTAGCTATAAAAGCATATGCTTCACAAAAAGATACGCGACTAATCTTTCACGATGCTGTGCGACCTTTAGTAAGCCAACGTATTATTACTGATGTCATAGCAGCATTGAATACTCATAAAGCCATTGATGTGGCAGTACCGGCCACTGATACCATTGTGGAGGTGAATGAGCAGGGGGAGTATATTAGCTCTATTCCAAATAGAAAGCTACTGCGTAGAGGTCAAACACCACAAGCTTTCCATATTGAAACCATTACCAAAGCTTATGAGATTGGATTAAAAGATCCTAACTTCATCTCGACCGACGATTGTGGTGTTGTTGTAAGATATTTACCACAAGAGAAAGTCTATGTGGTCCTTGGCGAGGAGAGTAATATTAAACTTACCTATAAAGAAGATGTTTATATACTTGATAAACTATTTCAACTTAGGTCTACAGAACTTCAAAATCAGTGCGACTTCAATACGCTAAATAACAAAGTAATGGTAGTATTTGGCGGTTCGTCAGGTATTGGCGAATCGGTAGTTAATGAGGCTAAACAATATGGTGCTAAAGTATACTCGTTCTCCAGAAGCGAGAATAATACAGATATAACCATTCGCCAACAGGTAAGCAAAGCACTGAAAAGTGTGTTTGAAAAAGAGGGGCGTATTGACTTTGTTGTTAATAGTGCTGCCGTGCTTTATAAACAAACTTTCAACTCTATGTCGGCAGTAGATATAGAAAATATTATCGCTATAAACTATACTGGCATGGTCAATGTAGCCATAGAGAGTTATCCCTATTTAAGTAAAACACAAGGACATATGCTCTTCTATACCTCAAGTTCATATACACGTGGTCGTGCGTTTTATGCCCTATACTCCTCAACTAAGGCTGCTGTAGTAAACTTTGTACAAGCCTTAGCACAAGAGTGGGAGGGTGAAGGCATTTGTATAAACGCTATAAACCCAGAGAGAACTAAAACGCCTATGCGTACTCACAACTTTGGTATTGAACCTGAACATACATTACTCGATGCTAAGACTGTAGCAAGAGACTCTATAAAAACTTTACTCTCTAACATAACCGGACAGGTTATCGACGTAAAAATTAATAAATAGTTCACATGATGAAATTTTTGCTATACCTCATTTGTTATATCTTCTATCCATTCTCTTTTTTGGTTCCACGTTCTAAAAAGAAGATTGCTTTTGGAAGTTTTAGAGGAGCCTTTAACGATAATGCTAAATACCTATTCATCTATGCCAGTACCTATTTAAAAGATTACGACATTTGTTGGATCTCGCCAAATAGAAATACCGTAGGGCTTATTCGTTCATTAGGTCTTAAGGCACACTTTGTGGCATCGCCGGCAGGTATATGGCATGCCTTGACTTCTAAATTTTGGTATATCAACTGCTATACTTCCGATATTATGTTCTGCCTTTCGGGTAATGCCGTTGTTACCGACCTTTGGCATGGGGTAGGTTTAAAGAAATGCGAGTTTAATATCGACTCAGGGGCATTGGCTAAACGTTATGTAGAAAAGAACTTTTGGGAGTGCTATTATCACCCGGAATGTTTTAGGCGTCCCAATTATTTAATCTCTACCACACCGTTTCAATCGCAAATGTTTGCCAAAGCTTTTCGCATACCAATGCAGAAATGCTTAGATTTAGGTTATCCTAGAAATACCATTTTATTAGATAATGAGGCAGAGAGAGAACAATTTATTCAACGATACGAAGCAGAGCCGGTAAAACAACTTATTGAGAAGATTAAGCAATACGACACGGTTTATATCTATATGCCTACATGGAGAGATTCGCAACGCGAGGTATTTGTGCAGAATTTTAATTTGCAACAGCTCAATGATGCTTTAGCAAAGCAAAATGCAATTATGCTGATGAAACCTCATGCGAATACCCTTGTGGATAGTAAAATATTCGAGCAATATCATAACCTGCACTTCATTACTGCTAATATCGATACTTATGCCATATTGCCTTATACTCATGTATTGGTGACTGATTATTCATCTATTCTATATGACTATATCTTAATGCCGCAAAAAGATGTTATTCTCTATATCTATGATTATGATGATTATATTAACGACCGCGACTTCTACTATCCATTCAATGAGAATACAGTAGGGAAGGTGGCCAATAATTTCTCAGCATTATTAGAGATTATTGAGCATAAAACTTATGGTATAAACCCACAAGAACGTGAGGATATTCTCACCAAGTTTTGGGGTAACTCCATGCAAGGCGATGTTTGTAAAGCAATTTTACAACATACTGCTCAAGTAAAGAGCCTTTAAATGGCAACACTATAAACATAGAGGGATGACTTATTTAAAAGTCATCCCTCTATGTTTATAATTAAGTTGTCGTAACAAAACTCATTATCTACCGTGACATACTATTCACGAATGGTATCTGTTTTTGTTATTCTAAACCACTTAAGAAACGTTCTACTTCCATAGCCGCTTTACAACCACTACCAGCAGCCACTACTGCCTGACGGTACACATTGTCGGCAACGTCGCCGGCAGCAAATACACCACGTACATTGGTGCGAGGAGTGTTAGCAGGCGAAGTAATGATATACCCTTCTTCGTCAGTGTTGATATAAGGTTTGAAAACCTCCGAATTTGGGTGGTGACCAATAGCCAAGAAGAATCCGTCTATTTTTATCTCTACAACGCTCTCGTCGGCTTCTCCTTTACGTTTCACTAATAAAGCACTTTCCAAATACTCCTCACCACCAAGCGATAGGGTGTTATGTTCGAACAATACTTCAATATTTTCGGTGTTCAATACGCGATCTTGCATGATTTTAGAAGCACGTAGGAATGGTTTGCGTACAATTAAATAGACCTTTTCGCAAAGACTAGCTAAGTAGATAGCCTCTTCGCAAGCAGTATCGCCACCGCCAACTACAGCAACACGTTTCTTACGATAGAAGAAACCATCGCATGTGGCACAAGCCGATACACCTTTACCTTGGAAACGAATCTCATCGGGTAAACCTAAATATTTTGCTGTTGCACCCGTTGCTATCACTACAGAGTCCGCTTCAATGGTGGTCTCACCATCAATAACAACTTTATGAGGGTGACCTGAGAAGTCTACTGAAGTGACAATGCCAAATCGGATATCGGTACCAAAACGTTCTGCTTGTGCACGGAAATCGGCCATCATCATGTTACCATCTATTCCTTGGGGGTAACCTGGAAAGTTCAGATCGGAAGAGCACACGTCTGAACTCCAGTCACATTCAGAAATCTCG
>CAMTOX010000045.1 GCA_947074225.1 uncultured bacterium | reverse complement strand
TGCAAATTTAATTACTTTTTTCATATAAGATCTACTTTAGAGTATGTAATTCAAAGTATGTGCTTAAATAACTTTTAAATAAAAGGTTATGAAGCAGTGAAATAGGTTATGTAACGAAAAAAATATTACTTTTGTCAACTCAAAAAAGCAGATTTATATTACCAATGGAAAAAACAAATTCAGTACTTCTCATCTTTACCGGGGGCACCATTAGTATGGGTGAAAACCCGAATACTCAGTCGCTGGCTCCTTTAGATACGGAACAAGTGCTAAGCTTTATTCCTGAACTTAAGATGCTGAACATAAACATAGCTTCAGTATCTTTTCATCCTTTGATAGACTCATCGGACATCACACCCGATTCATGGGTTCAGATAGCCGAAGTGATTCAAGAACATTACAACCAGTTTGATGGTTTCGTGGTTCTTCATGGCACAGATACTATGGCCTTTTCGGCTGCTGCCTTGAGCTTTATGCTCGATGGTTTATCAAAACCAGTAATCTTTACCGGTTCACAGCTACCTGTAGGGGTGCTGCGTAGCGATGCCAAAGAGAATCTTATCACTGCTATTGAACTCGCCGCAGCAAAACATGAAAATGGCGATGCCATGGTTCCCGAAGTATCTCTATTCTTTGAAGATAAACTCATGCGCGGTAACCGAACTACTAAACGTAATACAGAAGAGTTTAATGCCTTTGCATCGTTCAACTATCCGGAGTTGGCTAAAACAGGTGTGCACATAAAATATTATCAACATAATATACACCGAGAAACAGTTGCACAACCATTGAGTATTAACACGCACTTCGACAACAATATTGTTGTATTGAAAATATTCCCCGGTATTACCGCCAATACGGTAAAATCTATTCTCAATATTCCTGGACTTCGCGGCGTAGTTTTGGAAACCTTTGGCTCTGGTAATGCCCCTTGTGCCGAATGGTTTTATGAACTGCTTAAAGAGGCTACTGAAAAAGGTATTGTTATTGTGAACATTTCTCAATGCAGAGCCGGCTCTGTAGAGATGGGACGCTATGAAACCAGTGTTAACCTTCTGAAAGCAGGAGTTATTAGTGGATATGACCTTACTATGGAAGCGGCAACCACTAAACTCATGTTCCTTTTGGGAAAATATGACGATACCAATGAGGTGAAACAACTCATGACCACCTCTTTAAAAGGAGAGTTAATTCGTTAATATGTAACATAGGTGAATGACAGAAAGCACTTTATAGAAATATATAACCCATTTCTGAGGCAGAATAGTCTAAATAACTTAGACCGAATATTACACCAAAAAATGATATAGAAATGCCTATGCAGTTTGTACTGCATAGGCATTTATTTTGCTCTATAACACTATTAAAGCGGTATGAGAAACAATAAATAACTCATTGAAAAATAGAAATATAGTATTATGAGCAGTCTGTTTAAACATTTTATCTTCTTTACTCGTGCACAGCAAATAGCCATTCTAATGCTCATAATCGTTATTCTTTTGGGAATTGCTGCCATAGCACTTTTTATACCTACTGCCCAAGAATCTACCATACATGAAGAGCGTAAACTCCAGGCAGAGGTAATAGCATTTCAAGAACAGATGACGAGCTACGATGAAATGGTAAAAAAGAGATATTATAACGATACTATTTTTGCGCGACACCCTGCTTTACCTGTAGTTGTATTGAGACCTTTTGACCCCAATAGTGCCGACAGCCTTACCCTACTCTCATTAGGTTTAAAGCCATGGATGGTAAAGAATATTCTCAAATACCGATTGCAAGGAGGTGAGTTCCGCACTCCTGAGGCGTTTCAACGCATCTATGGCATCACCCCGGAACTATTTGCTACATTAGCTCCCTATATTGAGATTGATACTTTAAGACTTACACCCCTGGAGAAAGGTGCTAGAGATACACTTTTATACCAATCTATCGAACTAAATAGTGCCGACACGTCACAGTTAAAAGCTTTACGTGGCATTGGGCCAACCCTTGCTATGCGTATAGTATCTTACCGACAGCGATTAGGAGGTTACCATAATCTGGAGCAGCTGGTTGAAGTGGATGGAATAGATGTAGAACTCTTGGAACGTATTTCTCCATACCTATGTGTGGAGCGAGATTCCATAAAACCAATTGTTTTAAACCGCTCGTCAGTAGAACGGTTGCGAGGACACCCTTATATAGATTTCTATCAGGCAGCAGCCATCTATGAGCTACGTCGTAACCATCGTTATCTCGACTCACTGCCACAGCTCAATATTCTGAAGGAGTTACCGCCGGAATGGTTCGATAAAATGGTACCTTATCTGGACTTCACCATTCCAGAACAACCACCAACGAACAGAACAAAGAGCTCTTGGTAAGAGCCAAATGGCAAACTAATATTTAGTAAGGTTAGACTTTTGTTGTAGCAGAGAGAGAGTTAATTAATGGCTACTCCTCTTCTTGTAAAAGTGCTGAGAGAAGTTCAAGCGGAATAACAATCGTATTACTATCGTAGAACACCGATTTCGAATTGCGACTCACCACAAACTCTAACCCTTGAATCACCTTAGCAATATTACTTTGCGGATAGATACGTAGGGATTGCATCAACACTTTTTCTAAAGTATCTCGCTCAACACTGTCCATATCTGTAGCTATTAAGGTAATAGTGAATGATTCATTCGGATGAATACGTTTCACGAAACAGTAAAAGGGAGTTGGTGGATAGTAGGTGGTATTTGGATCGGTAGCAATATTCATAAGACTAAAATCGCCAATGTTTTTGTAAAAGAGATTCAAGAAAGTTTTAGCTTCAGGGTAAATCTCACCCTTATCGAACCATAGCCATATATATTCATTGCTTTTATTAGTAAGTTCATAACTATGGAGCGGGATGATTTTTCCATCTAAACTATATTCGCTTTGGCGCTCCTGAAATTTCCATGTACTATTTATCTCTTGAGCCGTTAAGAGTGAGGAAGTAGAAAGAACTAAAAAAAAGAGGACAATTTTTTTCATAATATGTTTGTATTAATATTAGAGTTGGGTAATATATGAATTACATATATTTAAAGATTCTAACTTGTTTAGATGCTTTGCATAACGTTTTCTATACCCTCTTTAGAATGTACCAACGGAGGCTAAAAAGCGTTTCTTATGGAGCTATTTCAATTGGAACTGTACAAATATAAATAAATATTTTATATAAAATGGAACGTTAAAAAGTTATTCTAAAGCATTGGAAAAAGAGAGATATAAAGAGTGGGTTCCTATTGAAGTAAAATGTATTTTTGCATTACTATAATAAACCATATCTCATTATCTTATTTGAGCATCTTACGAGCTATTAAATAGAGAGTTATTCAAATATGTGTGCTGTGGTCTTATATTTGTAATGTTGAATTATTGTTCCACAAGATGAATTAACCAAAAAATAAAAACCTTATGAGAGAGATTAGACGTAAAGATAGAGTATTGGCCCATGAACGTGCCGAGGAGTTATTAGAAAGTGGTGAGTATGGCATACTCAGCATGGTAAATCTTGATGGAGGTGGGTATGGTATCCCTATAAATTATGCTACCGATAGTGAAGGTAATCTCTATTTTCACTGTGCTCCGGAAGGACATAAATTAGATAATCTACGTGCCGACAATCGGGTTACTTTTACTATTGTTGGTAAAACAGAGGTTCAACCTTCAAAGTTTACAACGCTCTATGAGAGTATTATACTATTTGGTACCATAGAGATGGATTTAGACGAAGAAGAACGACGTAAAGCTTTAGGTTTGATATTAGAAAAATATTGTGCCGGCCATGAAGTGGTAGGTATGCGATATATGGAGGGATCATTTCATCGTACAAATGTATTGAAGATGGTGGTATCCCATAAAAGTGGAAAACGAAAATAAGATGAGTTTAGAGATAGGAGTTTTTTGCTTACTATTAAAGAGTTATTGAGCCATCTAAACTCATCTGTTAAACATAAAATATTATGAGTGAAAAGGGTAATGATGATAAAGGATTAAGAGTTTGGATTTGGATTCTTGGTTCACTATTAATTATAGGTTTTCTTTTTGTTTTAGCCTATGTAATCTTTCCAATAATGACCGAATAGCCATTGTTAATGGCTAATGAATCATATCGGGTGTAACATTTTGTTGTGAGAGTATACGGTGTCCAATGCGGCAGTGTAAGCATCTATTTTGGTCGCAATAGAACTTGCGTAGTTGCAATAGTGCTTGACTCTCGTATGCGCTACGGCATGGTGCACCTAAAGTTACCAAAGGTGCTATGCGGCTATTATATTCCGGTGGCAACTGTTCTAATAGCATCATTGCACGCTGCTCTAACTCCTCACGGTCTCGGTAATGGCCATAGGCAAACAGAATAGGTGCAATAACATTAATGATGATAAGGTCGAGCGTAGCCTTATTCATGCGCATCACTGGACGTTGCAAGAGCTTACCAAAGTGGTAGTGCGTTTGCCAATAGGCCGAAGCGGGATAATCTAATAATGCATACAGTTGCGACAGCTCTGTAGCCTCTAATACTTTACTAAAAAGTCCGTGCGAATGCAAGATAAGTTGTGCCAACTGCCCAATACGTATTGTAGGAAAGTTAGGTGGTCGCATCCTTAAAAATTTCCAGCGAGATACCGTCATCGGTTTCAATCGATATTTAGTCTTCAAGTTCCGATATTCGCGTAGTAAGATACGCGAATACTCATCGACAGGTTCTGTCAAAAGCCCCGACTGCCCAAAAAGTAGTGCCTCTATATGAATTTCCTTATTCCGATGTTTTCCCAATATGCTATTTGGTAACGATAATGCCAATTGTTCAAAGCAGTCGGCATTGACCGAGAATCCAAATTGGCGTGCCAAAAGCACATAAAATGTCTCCTCCCAGGAGCCTACAGTACGCTCCAGAAGTCGGTCTATTTGTGCTGTTTTCTCCTGCAAACGTTCAATTAATAGGTTATCTATCCAAGCACTCATACGTTCGGGTTCAAAGATATGGAATGCTGCAGCGCAACGTATAGTGTCGGGGAGAGCCTGCATACGTTGGTACTTTTCGGAAACTGTATCGGGAAACTTGAGAATAAGCTGTGGAATGGGTGTGCCATTAGTACGGCAAATCATGGTGTCGGAATGATTCACCACATGAAGAATAACAGAATCGTAAGCAGTATCGGTATCGTGATGGTGCAGGAACCAATCGGAAGCACGATTATGAAATTCTACATTCCCTGCCCAAAGTGTACCACCAATCTTTATTTTAGCATTAAAAACATCGGGACCAGCATGGGGATTCTGATGACCAAAGTCGACTATTTCAATCGTTTGACCATCGATAGTACTCTGTTTAAGGTAACACAAATGTTGAAACCAAAGGTAGGCTAAGAACTGCTCATTCATCGGGTTATGGTATAAAATGCATTTGTAAATATTTTTTTCAAATAACAGACCAGAAAAGGTTAAAGGGTGTAACACTCACATTTTTTGAGGTTTAAGGAGTGTTTATTAAGAAGTGATATGTTGACAATTAGAAAATAATTATCGAAAAACAATAAAAATATTTGGTTATTCAAATAATAATGTTTTAATTTGCAGTGTTAAGAATTAGAGAGTTGAAATGAGGTTGTTGAATATATTTAATTATAAAATCTCAAGTTTATGAACATCATCATTAAAGACACTACCTTTTTATCATTCAACTATTATCGGGTTTATGTTAATGGATATGAGCGTTGTAGATTACGCGGATTTACAAAATCTATGATTATAGACGATGTTAAGAGCGGTGACAAGGTTTTTATAAGAAGTATGAACAATGCCAATATTACCGATTTTGAACTTGATAATCCAGATGGTACCATTTTAATATCACGCAAAAAGTATAGTTATTTTTTAGAGTATTTTGTTATCTCTGCTTTTGCGTTATATGCAGCATTGGGGAATCATTCAAACGATTGGGTAACCGGTTTCTTTTCTGGTCTATTCTTGGTGGCGCTTTTTGCTTGGCTTATTTTTATGATCAGGTGTTCATTCGCTGCCAACAAGACGCTCGATATTACACAGTTTGATAATCTGGTGATATAATGATAAACCTTAAAACATTATAATTATGAATATCATTATTAAAGATGGATTAAATCCGTTCAATGCCAATTACCGACTTTATGTTAATGGTGACGATAGAATGATTCTTTCGAAAAAAAAAGAGTTATATGCTATCGACACAATTAAAGGAGGCGATACTATAACACTAGTACAAGGGAAAAAGCGTATCATAACTGAGTTTGTGATAGATAACCCTAACAATACAGTGGTAGTGACACGTAAGTTTGAGTTTATCTTTATAGATGTATTTACCATTGCGTTTGTTATATTCTTCTTTTTAAATAAAAACATCTTTAATAGTTCATATAGTTTATATGCCTTTTGGACTTTCATAGCAGTATTTGTTGTATGGTTAACTACGTTTTTAATTGCGCTTTTTGCACCTAAGAAATCGTTTAAGATAACCCAAGAAGATAGTCAAATAGTATAAAAAAACAGATTATGAATATTGTCGTTAAGGAATCTTTTTTGTTTATGTTTACGCGCTATCTTGTTTATGCCGATGGCGTTTATATGGGTAGAGCCACTGCAATGGATGGGGAGCTTTCGCTACCCGATGTGAATGAAGGGGAACTTATAGAAATAAAAAACATAAGAAATAAAGAAATCGTTAACTTCATAGTAACCGATGCAGAAGAGACAGTATTGATATTGCGTAAGCATTATTTCTATTATTGTGAATTGGCAGTCTTTATTCTTTTTGGCCTTTTCAGTGGATTTAATATAAGCCATGCCTCGAATATGCTCTATTCATTGTTCCTTTTAGTGGCTGCCATGATGATGTTGGGTCACAACATTTATACTATGATGAGACCATTTGGAGCTATAACAATAAAACGATTGGGAAAGAGATATTAAGAATATCTGATTAAGAAACTTGTTCTATCATCTCATTGTTAAAGAGAAAAGAGTTGAACAGATTGTAAAGATATACTTAAAAAATCTCAATTAAATAGTGTGTAAGAGTAATATGGTTAAATAATGTAGCGGTTTTAGAGTTATTAGCCAATAAGATTGTAATTTTAAATTTGAAATAGAATATACTATTGAATTTTTGAAAACTACATAGTTTACAGGTTCGAGTAGTAGTGAAAAATTGCAACCAAAATAAATAAACTATGAAACGATTAAAATTATTAAGTGTATTGGTGCTCATCTGTTTTCTGACAGGATCTTTGCAACAAATTATAGTAGAAGGTGGCGAAGGTTACCGTTTTGGCTATAACATACAAGAGATGGAGCTTTTTTTAGGCAAGAAAGCCGATGCTCATCTCTTGCTCGATCTCAAACCACAAGTATTAGATAGTGTGGTTCCCAATGGAGTGAACCTAAAGAATGGTGACGAGTTAATCATTCTGCCTTATAAAGCAACCATAACAACCTTCTCTGCTTTCGATAATGAAACACCTCAAACTGATAAAACATTACGAATTATCAATACCATCTTGAACTTTGTGGTAGTGGGGGTTTATATCTATTTCTTGATATTATTCTTTAAGATTTTCCTAACGTTTACTAGATCAAAAGTATTTGAAGAGGTAAATATACGCCGATTAAATATTATTGGGATCGGCTTTATATGCGTGGGTTTACTTAACATTTTATTGAATTACATACGTATTAGCATAGCTATTCATGCCATAGAATTAGAGGATTATTATATTACATACGCTAATGTAATTGAATGGGGTAATATTGTGATAGGTAGTATCATCTTAATGATGACAGAAATTCTGCGTATTGCAGTAAGTTTAAAACGAGAACAAGAACTAACAATTTAAAAACAAGCAGATAGGTTATGCCGATAATAGTAAACTTAGATGTAATGATGGCAAAGCGTAAAATTTCGCTTAATGAGTTGTCGGAGCGAGTAGATATTACTCCTGCAAATCTCTCCATCTTGAAAACTGGTAAAGCTAAAGCTATTCGCTTCACCACTTTGGAAGCAATCTGCGAAGTGCTAGATTGTCAACCAGGAGATATTTTAGAATTCAAATAATTAACTATCATTTATTTATAATCAAAAATCATTATTATGAGACTTAGACTTTCGGCCGTATTAGTAGCTCTATTAACAATTGCTACTTCTACTTTTGCCCAAAAAAATTATGGTAACGGTTTGCAAGAGTACACTCTTGAAAACGGTTTAACGGTCTATTTGTGGGAAGATGCCTCACAACCAGACGTACACGGACGTATAGTAACACGCGCAGGTTCATTAGACGAGCCAGCAGACTATACCGGATTAGCGCACTATCTTGAACACGTATTGTTTAAAGGGACAGATAAAATTGGTGCCTTAGATTGGGAAAAAGAGGCTCCTCTATACCAAGACATCATCAAATTATACGATGAATTGGTAGCTACAACCGACGAGGCTAAACGTAAAGAATTAATTGCCGCTATTAACGAGAAGTCTCTTGAAGCAGCTAAATATGGTGCTACTGACGAATTCTCTAACCTTACTGAAAGTTATGGTGGTGATGGCTTAAATGCATTTACCTCTTACGACATGACTGCTTACTTTAACGATTTCCCTGCTTCGGCAATGGAAAAATGGTTAGAATTGAACTCTGAACGTCTTATGAATCCTGTATTCCGCGCTTTCCAAGCAGAGCTTGAAAATGTTTTCGAAGAATACAATATGTATCAAGATGATTATAGCACCCACATGCGCGACTTCTTATTCGAGAACCTTTACAAAGGTACTCCATACGAACGTAGCGTTATTGGTACTCCAGAACACTTGAAAAACCCTAGCCTTTCGGCTTTGATTAACTTCTTCCAAACTTGGTATGTGCCTAACAACATGTCTTTAATCTTAGTTGGTAACTTCGATGCCGAAGCTGCAAAACCAATGATTGAAGCTAAATTTGGTCGATTAAAAGCTAAAGAACTTCCTGCTCGTACTCAAATTACAGATACAGATTTCAGCGGTAACAAAAAACACTCTATCAAAGTAGGTTACTACCCAACTGTAATGTGGACTTACCCTGGTATTAAAGTGGGCGATAACGATGAACTTGCTATAGAGTTCATGACTCAAATGTTGAACAATGGTCACAGCACTGGTTTATTAGACCGTTTAATGCTTGAAAATATTGTTTCGCAAGCATTTGCCTATCCTGATAACCGCCGTTTAACTGGTCGTATCATGGTTCAAGCTATTCCTTACTACGATATCTCTCAACGTAAATACGAATCGGAACGTACTACAGAACGTATTGTATTCAACGAAATTGATAAATTGAAGAATGGTACTGCTCCTGAATGGTTGTTCAACTCTGTAAAAAATCAGATGTTGCAAAGCTACAAAACTATGTTCGAATCTAACAATGCTAAAGTAAATGCGTTAACAAATGCTTATGCTTATGGTGAAGATGTAGAAGAATATCTAAAACGTAATGCTGCTATTCAAGCCATTACTATGGACGATGTTAAACGTGTTGCTAACAAATATTTCGATAACAGCAAACAGATGATTTTCTCGGTGAACGAAGGTGAACCAAAGAAAAACAAATTAGCTAAACCTAGCATTAAACCTCTTGATACTCCAAAAGGCGAAGATTCTCCTTATGCATTAGCATTCAAACAGATTCCAGAGACTCCAGTAGTGATGGCTTATAACAACTTTGCCGATGTAGTAGAGATGCCTCTTTATGATGGTGTAGATCTTTTTTGGA
>CAMTOX010000044.1 GCA_947074225.1 uncultured bacterium | reverse complement strand
CTACACTATAGCCTACACTCTTTCCCTACACGACGCTCTTCCGATCTCCAAATATACCACCCACAAGAACACCAATAAACCACATCCAGATTTTAGGGAAACGAGTTACCATGAAGTCTGTTTGGAAGTTAATAATATCGGGGGTTTGCGCCATCTGCATGGCTGTATATTGGTATCTTTTTATAGCCGCAATAAGATGTCGGCTATAAATCTCCTGTTTACGTTCAGAGATTAACATCGTTCTACCCATCTCCATAGATAAGATACCGGGTTTTTGCAAATAGTCGTATGTGGAGAAGGTATCTAAACGCAACATATCGCGCTCAATAATTTCAAGTTGTTGTTTCTCAATCTCTTTACGTTTAGCATCGGCATAAAGCATGTTAGGTTGAGATTGGAAGAACTCTATTAAGCTATTCTTATACTCATTAAAGTTATCGGTTCCTTTAGCAACTACACGAATAAGCAATCTGTCGGGCATGACAACATTGAAAGTATCGGCCATGAATTTACCTTTATTGTCGTAATCCACAAAATCGGCTATAGAGTCGTTCTTGCTATCAATAATATTAAAGGTGTTAAGTTTACGGAACAGATAGGCCTGAGGGGTACTTAAAGAGGTTAATGATTTTGCTGTTTCAGAATTAAGAACAACAAGTGGATATTGAGCTAACCCCTGTTGTATCTGACTTCTTAAAAGAGGAGAGAAATAGATGGTAGCTTCCCCTTTATATTTTACATTTTTATCTTGAGAGATGAAGTAGGCTGCCACAAATCCTAATACCATACATATAAGAACAATCCACCAATAGTGCACAGCCAATCTAAAGGTCTTAAGAATAAATACTCCGATGATTTTGAAGAAGTTAATAATAGAACGTCCTATAAGAGCAAGGAATTCAAAGAAGTTCATTTCACGTCTTTCGTCCGACATAGTGATATAATTTTAGATATTAATTTTTGAGGTTTTTAAAAAGTTAACTGTAGAAAAAAGTCCAAAAAGCAGTATTGCACAACAGAGCAAATAGTTTTTAAAATCCTTAGTCATATAAAGTAAAGTGCAAATATAGATTAATTTACTGAATTTTCCACCTTCTGCTCTTCACTATTTTGATCCTTTTCCAACCAATAAGGATTATTATCATCTATATCGTCATCCTCTATCTGTTGTGGTGGCTGCGGCCCTTGTTTACGGTAGAGAAGAGCCATAATACTTCCCACAATAGCCCCCGAGAGATGAGCCTCCCAAGAGATGTCGTAAGTAGCTTCCCAAGGAAAGATATACCAAAACATACTACCATAAAGAAATAGTACCGTAAAAGAGACTGCTAATAGTGCCGGCTGCTTGCGTATGCCACCACTAATCATAAGGAAAAAAGCCAAGCCAAAGATAACGCCACTGGCTCCAATGTGATAACTAGAACGACCAATAATCCAGAGTAAAATACCTATATATATCCATATTTGAAGAAAAATTTGCCAAGCAATGGTACGGTAAATATAGAAAAGCAACCATGCCAAAAAAAGGAATGCTACCAAATTGTTAGCCATATGTTCCCACGAACCATGAACCAAAGGCGAAGTAATAATGCCCACCATTCCAAAAGGACGGCGGGGAAAGAGTGCTAAAGCACGTGTAATGGGTGCAAATTCCTGCTGCAGCAGGAAGATGAGAAGAGTTAGCATAGCCAAGGTAAGAGGAATTACCATGGCATAGAAGAAGTGTTTTCTCTCTATTTGTGTATCCTTCAAGTTCATTTTAAGCGCATTTTTATGGTGTGATGTTTCAATGTGAAAAAATCAAAACACCTCTCAAAGATAGTAATTATTAGCATTTAACGCTAAAATGATGGGAGATAAATATGATATTTAACTATATTTGCAATCAAATTGAAACCATAATTAATTATTATACTACAATGAAGAAACATTTATTCCTTGCATTGGCATTAAGCATGGCTCTTTTTAGCTCTGCTCAAAACAATGCACAAGAGAGCCCTGAAGAGGAGGGTTTTGTATTTACAACCGTTAAAGAGATTCCAATCACCGAAGTGCGTAACCAACACCGTTCAAGCACTTGCTGGAGCTTCTCTGGCCTTGCACTTATTGAAGCAGAACTTATACGCTTAGGTAAAGGCGAACATTATTTAGCACCAATGTATGTGGTGCATCACACTATGAACGATCGTGCCGAGCGTTATGTACGTTTACATGGCGACAACTCATTCTCACCAGGTGGTAGTTTCTACGATGTTATTTACTGTATGAAACATTACGGTTTGGCCCCATATAGCGCTATGCCAGGCATTATGTATGGCGACACGTTGCCAGTACACAATGAGCTTGATGCTGTAGCAGGTGCTTATGTAAATGCCATTGCTAAAAGTGGAGCCTCAAAACTTACCCCAGTATGGAAAGATGGTTTGAGCGCTATTTACGACACTTACTTAGGAGAACTTCCTGAAGAATTTGAATATAATGGTAAGAAATATACGCCACAAAGCTTTGTTAAAGAACTTGGCTTAAATGCCGATGACTATATCTCTTTGACTTCTTATACTCACCAACCATTTTATGAACCTTTTATCTTAGAGATTCAAGATAACTGGCGCTGGGCACAGTCGTACAACCTTCCGTTGAACGAACTTATGGAGGTATTTGATTATGCCGTAGACAATGGTTACACCATTGCTTGGGGTGCCGATGTTAGTGAAACAGGTTTCACACGCAATGGTATTGCAGTAATGCCCGATGCCGATAAAGGTGCTGAACTTACAGGTTCCGACATGGCACGTTGGACCGGCATGAGCCGCGACGACAAACGCAAAGAACTTACTTCACGACCATTGCCAGAACTTGTAATCACCCCCGAAATGCGACAAAAAGCATACGACAATTGGGAAACAACAGACGACCATGGCATGTTGATTTATGGTATTGCTAAAGATCAAAACGGCAAACCTTATTATATGGTTAAAAACTCTTGGGGAACTAACAACCAATATAAAGGAACTTGGTATGTGAGCAAACCTTTTGCTGAATATAAAACCATGAACATTGTTCTTAACAAGAAAGCATTACCAAAACATATTGCTAAGAAGTTAGGTATTAAACAATAGGAAACGCTTAGCGAACGAATAAGCCTAATAAGAGAGCCTCTTTACAAACTACTTATGATTGTAAAGAGGCTCTCTTATTAGGTGGTAGTGAGTAGAATGAAGGAAAGTGTAAGAATCAATAGGTGAATGAAATAACACAGTGGCGTCACAACTTTGTAACATATTTGAAATATGTGTTACCTACTTTTGCAGAACAATACAGAGCTATTAAAGTGTATAGCAACTGCAAGAGTGCGGTAATAGACTCTGTAAAGGAATAAAAAACAACCGCAGAACCAATCAATAAAACTTTTAAGTTTGTTTTGTATGCTTTTTGTGGTGAATTAAAAAGATAGCTTTTCTTTTTAACTCCCCCATCTCTACTATTTAGCTGTTGTTGTTTATTAAATATAAATGAAGCTCTAAATGTTATGGCTAAAGCATTGGTAACATTTATGAACACTATAGCTGCCAACATATCAACTTATAGACGAAACATAGAGAACAAATCTCTTAGGTAAACATAGAAAAAAAATATATGAACTTCACAATTTTCAATTTTCTGGAACTCATTGGTTCGTTGGGTCTTTTCCTTTTTGGTATGACCATGATGAGTGAAGGACTGCAAAAGGTAGCAGGTAACCGCATGCGTGCCATCTTAGCCAGTATGACCAAGAACCGTTTTATGGGGGTTCTAACAGGTATTACTATTACCTCTGTTATTCAATCGTCGAGCGCCGCCACAGTAATGATTGTGAGCTTTGTTAATGCCGGTTTGCTCTCTTTGGCCGAGTCCATCTCTGTTATTATGGGCGCCAACATTGGTACTACTGTTACAGCATGGATGGTGTCGCTCATAGGTTTCAAGTTCAGCATTGCTCAAATATCTATCCCCCTAATAGGTTTTGCCTTACCCTTTATATTCTCTAAACACGACAAACGGAAATCTATTGGTCAGCTCATGATAGGTTTTGCCCTACTCTTTATGGGTCTTGATTTCTTGCGTATGAATGTTCCCGACTTAAAATCGAATCCAGAGATCTTGCATTTCTTAACCAACTACACCGATATGGGATACCTCTCCATCTTGCTTTTCTTAGGAATAGGGACCCTATTAACAGTAGTGCTACAGTCGTCCAGCGCCACCATGGCCATGACTTTGGTAATGCTTAACCAAGGGTGGATAAGTTTTGAAATTGGCGCTGCCATTGTAATGGGTGAAAATATTGGTACCACTGTTACGGCAAACCTTGCGGCATTAACGGCCAATACCAATGCCAAGCGTGCAGCACTCTCGCACACCCTCTTTAATGTGTTGGGGGTATTGTGGATGCTCATAGTATTCTACCCCTTCACCAAAATGATTTCTTGGATGATTGATGGCATAGCCACAGACCCTGCCACACAACCCCTTTATGCATTGTCGCTCTTCCATACCCTGTTTAATATTATAAACACTCTGATAATGGTATTCTTTATTAAGTTCTATGAACGTATAGTATGTTATTTAATTAAAGATAAGAGTAGTAACGATGAGTTCTCTTTGAAGTATATTAGCTCTAGTATGTTGCCTACCGGTGAGCTATCGCTCATAGAGGCAGAGAAAGAGATTGAGCACTATTGCGAACGTTCGCAACAGATGTTTAAGGAGGCACGTACTTATGCTATCAACAGCTATAACGACCCCACAAATACTAACCTGGCACAACGTCTGGAGCATTATGAAGATGCCAGCGACATGACAGAGATTGCCATAGCCGACTATTTGCATAACCTTGTGGCTTCGCCAACGAGTTTAGATGTCAAAAAGAGTGTGCGCTACTACCTCTATTTAACCACCGAAGTAGAGAGTGTTTGCGACCGCTGTTTTAACATTAGCCGCACAGCATCGCACAAGGTTGAGGAAGGAATAGATTTCACGGAAGAACAAACAAACGATTTGAACAATATGTTCGATTTAGTGGAGAAGCAACTGGAAGTGCTCATTAAAAGCGTTAGCAGGAAAAGTATGGAGGGAGAAAACCAACGTAATATCTTCCACATTGAGAAAGAGATAAACGAGCTCCGATTTACATTAAAGGTGAAAAACATTGACCGTGTAAATAAAGGAACACATAGCTACAATGCGGGTATAATCTTCATGGACATGATTGAAGAGTGCGAAAGTCTGGGCGATGCCATTACAAAGATTGCTAAAGAGGTAAGGTTTAATTAAACGCATCACTACCCGATAGATTTTTGAAAAATAAAAAGCAGAAAAGAGCTCATTAAAATTGACAATCTTTTCATTCCATAGGTTTATAGAATAGTGGCAGATCATTGTTCTATAAACCTATTTTTATATCTCTTTTCGTGCTAACTCCCATTCACAAGCGCACTCTCGCTGGCGCCAATTTGCAATCGGTGCCAAAATCAATCATAACTCACCAAACCATAACCTCCATTTTAGTCGTGCATCTCTTCAACCCGACTCCGCATTAGTTAAACAGCTGTCTAGCATCGGGAAGAGATAAGAGCAGCCATCCCAACGTTGTCTGAGCTTGTAGAATATTACATAATAGAAATATCCTCCCACGCGAGTTTAGTTGGGATAGCGATTTATCTCTGTACGATGAAACTGTTTTACTACAGCAGTGACTCTTTTTTGAAGGAGATATAAAGTTGCTATTTTGTAAATAATTTCTGAATTTTAGACGAGCAAATTTGTTTTTGTTTTGATAAAGCATAGCGGGCTATGTAAAGCAAAGAATAAAGGTGCCGTCCAACAACAAAAAGCATACAAAAGCAGTAACAATAAACTTTTCATTCTGGAATTGCGTATAGGCACCTTATATCTCCTCAACTTGTTGGAGTGTCAAAAAAGGGAAAACTCAGCTGGCTTGAGGCGAACGATGAATAGTGGTAGGGACTATAATAAATAGTAGAATATATAGTATAATGCAATTTACTTCCTCGGCACGATTTACAAAACCACGCCAGCACATTAAACCAACACTTCTTAAATCATACCTGCACCCTCCAAGCGCATATCCCTATCAGCTCCTTTACCGTGGGCATCATGTCGCTATCGCTCCATTCACCCACGGTTATTCACAAACTCTCTTCCAGAGAGAAAACACCTTGCCTCTCACAAACTTTTTCGGCTTGCTTTTTGAAGCAATATTATATTATTCCATACTTGTTGTATAATTGAAGTAATAATATAATAGGTATAGAATATAAAATAGTGTATCTTTGTAAGCTATTAAATATTAAGAGAATGAGAAAGTTTTTACTCCCAATCCTCCTACTTTGGAGTGTGCTGATGATAGTCGATAGTCAGACTAATGTAAACATTTACGATATAAATCGTGTGGTATTAGAACGTAATCAAGGTTCCGATAGTAGTGTCATATCAAATTGGGTTCGCTGTGAAGGGGTCGTAACACATATTATGGAGAATGGTTACTACATACAAGATGCAATAGGCGATGGCGATATAACCACCAACGATGCACTGTTTGTAAATACTGAGACCATCCCTACAGGCATATCTGTAGGTAATCACCTCTCAGTAAGAGGGGTATGGCATCATAATGGTTTAGAGACACAACTCTTCCTCGATAGTGCAGAGAAGGTGCTTACTCAACAATTAGCAGTGACCCCTACTATAGTTATTTTCCCCGACGACTTCACAAACTATAGCCAGTATGTTGGTATGACCCTCTTCTTCGATCAAACGTTAGTAGTTACCTCAAACTACAATTGGAAGCGTTATGGTCAACTTACTCTCTCTTCAAAACGTCTAATCACCCCTACTCAGGCTACTTTGCCAGGCAGTAGTGAATATACAGCTTTGGTAGCTTCGAATAGTAAAGATCAAATCATCATGGACGATGGTTCAAATGAGAGCTACCCCTCTCCACTTCCTTTTGCCGATGCCGATGGTACACGACGCACCGGCAGTAAAACTACCGGCTTAACAGCTGTGCTACGCAACAGCTCATTTGGGTATAACATTGTTCCTACTGAGACGCCTCAATTTTGGGGCAACCCACGTCCCGATAGCGTAGAACATTTAGGCAACTACAATGTTAAGGTATGTACCTTCAACTTAGAATACTATCTAAGTAGCAATTATGGCACTGGTTATGGTCCTGCCAACGCTGCCGATGCAGCGAAACAACATACAAAGATTTTGGCTGCTTGCTTAGCCTTAGACTGCGATGTATATGGCCTTGTAGAAGTTCAAACAGGTCCAGGTGCTATTAGCCAATTAACCACAGCTCTTAATAATGCCACCGGTACAAAAAACTATGCCTATGTATACGACGGTAGCACCACAAATGGTAGCTATACCAAGGTTGGATACATATACCGTCAGGACAAATTAAGTACTATTGGCGACGTACAAAACCTAAACACGGGGGTCTCTAACCGTAAGAAGGCACAAGGATTCCAGCTAAAGTCCAATGGTGAGAAGTTTATCTATATGCTGCTACATTATAAATCAAAAAGCGGCAGTGGCACAGGGAACAACGCTAATACCGGTGACGGACAGGGTAGTTTCAATGGCGACCGTGTGGCAGAGGCAGAGGCTACAGTAACTTTCATTAATCGCTGCAAGAGCTATTTTGGCGATGACGATGTGCTTATCATGGGCGATTTTAATGCCTATCCGCTAGAAGACCCTATGCAGGTGTTGTACCGAGCCGGTTACACCAATGAGTTCTTTCGCTTTGATGCCGATACAGCCTACAGCTATAGTTACCAAAGCACCGTTGGTGCATTAGACCAGATATTAACAAACAGCACCATGAGTTCACAAGTGAGTGGAGTATCGTCATTCCATATCAATGCCGACGAGCCCTCATTCTTTGAATATGATCAAACTTATATTGCCAATATGTATCGCTCTTCCGACCACGATCCGGTGGTTGTTGGACTACAATTAGGTGCTCACAGTGGTGCAATATACCCTAATTATAGCACAAATTTGAGCATTTTCCCTAATCCTACAACAGATATTTCAACAATTGTTAATGCAAACAACTACCGTATGCGTGTAATAGACATGAAAGGTCAAGTAATTGCTAATGAATTTATTAACGAACGAGAATACCGTTTTTCAGCGCGTGAAAAAGGAATTCCTGCAGGGGTATACATTTTATATTTTATAGAAAATAAAGTATTAGATCCTAAAACTATTGTTTTAAAATTAATTATTAATTAACTTTACCAAATCATTTTTGAGCAAAATGAATCCCTATCGACTTATTGATAAATATTATACTCCGGGTAGCAAATTATATCACATTTTGGTTACTCATAGTGAATCTGTAAGCAAAAAGGCAATAGCACTATCGGAAAATCATGCGTTATTAAAGGTTGACCATGACTTTATTCGTGAATGTGCACTCCTGCACGATATTGGGATATTCATGACCAATGCTCCCGGGATAGAGTGCCACGGAGAGCATCAATACATTGAGCATGGCTATTTAGGTGGACAGCTATTGAGAGCTGAAGGATACCCTCTACATGCTCGCATATGTGAACGCCACACCGGCTGTGGCCTCTCAAAAGAAGATATCGTCAATGGCAATCTGCCATTGCCACATCGCGATATGAGACCACAAACATTAGTAGAACAGCTTATTTGCTTTAGCGACAAGTTTTATTCTAAAACAGATCTAAACAGAGAACTTAGTGTTGAACATATTCAGAAGAAATTAAGTAAATTTAATCCTGAACAGTTAGAGCGCTTTAATGCATGGCTTGATTTTTTTAAGTAACAATCTATTAGCACCATTATGATTCACCATGAAGAAGCAACTCCAATATGGAAGCAGGTAGTACTCTATCCGCTATCTCTACTATTCCAATCTGGTGTTTATGTACGCAACAAACTTTTCGATTTAGAAATTCTCAAGAGTAAGAAATTCGACCTCCCTGTTATCTCAATAGGTAACATCAATGTTGGTGGAACCGGTAAAACTCCTCACTCTGAATACCTCATTCAGCTCTTACAAGACCAATGGAAAGTGATTCTGCTTAGCCGTGGATACAAACGTAAAAGCAAAGGCTTTATCCTTGCCGACAATAGCTCAACAGCAGAATATATTGGCGACGAGCCATTCCAAATAGCACGAAAATTTCCCAATATAAATGTTGCCGTCGATGAGAAACGCGTTCATGGAATAGAACAGTTACAACAACTCACGTCACCACCAGAAGTGGTTCTTCTTGACGATGCTTATCAGCATAGACAATTAACCCCAGGTTTATCCATATTACTTATAGACTATTACCGCTTAACAAGCAAAGATAGTATGCTGCCATTAGGACGCTTACGTGAGCCGGTATCTAATTCAGACCGTGCCAACATCATAGTAATTACCAAATGCCCCTCAACCATTAAGCCTGTTGATATGATGACCGTGCGAAAAGAGGTGGCACCCTACCCTTTTCAAACTCTCTATTTCTCTACCTATTCTTATGGCGATTGCAAAGCAATATTCCCTAAGGTAGCAAAATATGACACTATAGATTTATCTCAGTTTGAGGTTTTGGCTATGTCGGCAATTGCATCGCCAAAGCAATTTCATAGATACCTAAAGAAGCAAGTAGCACAATTAGATACATTAAGTTTTGGCGACCACCATTTCTTTACCCCAAACGACTATGAACAACTCTCAAAACGTTTTCACAAACAGAGTGTTAAAGATAAAATAATCATTGTAACAGAGAAAGATGAGGCGCGATTATTCAATGACACGATACTACCCGAAGCGTAAAAACCATAAGATAGATACAGAACAAGTATGAAACCCAGTGA
>CAMTOX010000043.1 GCA_947074225.1 uncultured bacterium | reverse complement strand
TCACCATAATCACGTTTAAGTTGCGAGAAGTCTTGAGAACCGAGACAGACCGCAACTTTGTTGCTTCGTGCCGTTGCTATTAGGTTGTCCAAGCCACGAAAATAGATAGTGGGGCATATTGAAAAATAGGTGGAGTTAAATTTTTGAGCATAGATTTTAAATAGTCTATATAGAAAGAAATTGACATCTCTAACACCATGCCTGTAGATATTAATTCAAAACTATGCCATATTCCAACTCAACTTAGCCCACTTATGTCATTAGTAATAAAATACAAATACATGTAATTTAAATAGTTATATGGTATTTTTAGAAGGTAGTGATTCTCAAATGGCCTACTTTTCAATTGAAATGGTGGCGCACTTTTCGGTTAATATCTACACGGGAACCGTATAAACAACAAAAAACCCTACAAAATCATTGATTTTGTAGGGTTTAGCTCCTTGGTGTCACCTTTTAGCTTCACCTTTTCAGCGGAGAGAGAGGGATTCGAACCCCCGGTACCTCTCAGTACGGCGGTTTTCAAGACCGCTGCAATCGACCACTCTGCCATCTCTCCTTTAAAGCAATGCAAAGATAAGCCATTTGCTTGAACTATGCAATAGTGGTAGACTATTTTTTTGGATATATCGTTTCAACTAATTGATTATAAGAATAATTATTTTTCATTTTTCCCACTTCCATCTCTTTTTTATTTGCTTTTGACCAGCTTTTTCTTCTCGTTCTAGCGTTTTTTCTCTTCAAAAAACTCTTTTTTTATTCAATTCCGGAGTTTTTATAATGTTTTCTAATGTCAATTAGTGTCGTTTACTATTCATGTTTGTTGCACTTTTATGTTGTTTTTTGCTTTAGAATCTCCTTTTGCAATGCTGATATATCGTTTAGAATCATTTTTTGAATTTTAATCTCATGTTTTACTCCTTTCCATGGATTAGAGGTTCAAAAAATGGAATGAAGATTGTATTATCTACTCCGAAAGTTTTTTAATCAAGAATATATAAATTATGGAATCATGAAAAGAATTATTTTTTCTCTCTCATTAATAGCCACTTTAGGGCTACTCTTTACTGCTTGTAACAACAGTAACGACAATTCGGACGATATTAATAATCCATCCTCTTCTCTTTACACCATTGTTATTGAGGGTTACGACACCATCTCTACGACCTATGCAAAATTAGAGGGGAGTGCTGTAGAGATTGATAATCTCTTTACCTCAAAACTTATTATTGCTGGTGGTATAAATGCCGATGAGGCCGATCAGTTAAGCAGTGGCAGCTATGTAGCCACTGAAGATGTAGCAGTGATGACCCTTTGGGTGCAAGCCCAAGAGGAGAAGTACCTCTCTTCAGGTACTTACGATTATGTAGATATCACTACCACTACTGCCATAGAGTATAATTTCTATTCGGCAGAGATTGTCTATACACGTAAAGGCGATAATGTATCGACCAACTCGAAAACTTTCTCTTTTACATCGGGAACCATGGTCGTGGTCTATAATGATGGAGCTTATACTGTCACTATCGATGCAAAAACTAAAGAGGGAACCAGTTTAAAGGTATACTATAAAGGTGCTATCCCTTTTTCTCAGTTGCCTGAGCCTTAAAGAAGATGCTGCTTTTTGAACTTTTTTTTACAGTAGTTATTCCCTTCTAAAATAGCTTTTTAGAAGGGAATAACTATGTTTGAATTTATAAAAGCAGTGGTAAATAATCACTTTTTTTACTATTGAGTGCAACGTTTCATATAATTTCGACGTCATTAAGAAGTTATACTTAATATAAACAAAACAAAAAAATGCACTTATGAAAAGATTATTTTTATCATTTACTGTATTAGCAACATTGCTATTTACTTTTACTGCTTGTGACTCAGAGAATAAAAATAAAAAGACTGAACCAGAAGTAGAGAAAGATTATATCCGTATATCCGATAACCCTCATATTAAGACAACTTTCGGATTCTTTTTTGCTGAATCTTTTGATCAAGAGACGGGTGAAATTGTTCGTGATATTCAACTTGTGTTAATGGGTGGCATGACCTATCAGGAGTTTATGGTTATGTCTATGTCCGATGGTGGGGTTCTTACTAACGACTTAGCTATGTTTGAAATAGGATTATTGGCAAATAATAGTGATGGTATACCAACTGCCGATTATGTATTTACCTCTTCCGATGAGTATGTGATTAATGATATGGTATTTGCTGGGGGAGCTTTTGTACCTAAAGGAATAGATACATCGATAGACGATATCGATAGTGATGAGTATTATAAAGAGGTAAAGAGTGGTACTATGAAATTAGTAAATAATAATGGCCAATATCAAATTGAGTTTACTGGCACATTTACAAATGACGAAACTTTTGAGTGTTACTACAAAGGTAGTTTAGTCGATATGTCTGCTTTGATGGAGTTATAAGTTTATATAGAAAATCTCTTTTTCTAGAGTCCCAATGCATAATATAATGTTATTATGCATTGGGACACTTTTTTTTAAATCTATGTCATAAGAATGGGTTTTACAATATGTCAGTAGGGTAGGCACTCTTTTTTTAATTTTCCAATTAGAATAAGGGTAAGTGTTAATGATATATCGTTCTAACCTATTGCTAAAAATAGTATCTTTGCTAACTCAAATCAATAAATGTCATTTCCATGCGTATAACATTAATACAAGAAGAGATAGAGTGGGGCAATAAAGAGCGTAATCTCTCTCACTTTGGAGCTATTGCCGAGGCTCATTATGGTAAAACCGATCTGTTAGTGCTGCCCGAGATGTTTAGTACCGGCTTTTGTGTGAATCAGCCCGAGCTTGCCGAGAGTACCGATGGCGAAGCACTGCAAGCTGTGAAACGTTGGGCGGCACAAGGAAATTATGCTGTGGCAGGATCTATAATGGCTCAGGTAGGCGATAAGTTCTATAACCGCGGATTCTTCTGCCAGCCGGATGGTACCATTGGATTTGCCGACAAAAGACACCTCTTTATTGGCGATGAGAAACGCCACTTCTCTCCTGGCGATACCCATTTAGATGTGACCTTTAAAGGGGTGACTTTCAGAATGCTCATCTGTTACGACCTACGCTTCCCTGTTTGGAGCCGTAATAAAGGGGGCAATAGCTACGACGTACTTATCTATGTGGCAAATTGGCCTAAAGATCGTATAGATGCTTGGGATATTCTTACACAGGCACGTGCCATAGAGAATCAAGCCTACTTAATAGGGGTAAATGCTGTGGGGCGCGATACCTACAACATCTATCATAATGGACACTCCGTGTTGTTAGACCCCCGAGGTAAGACACTTGTACAGTTTGAAGATGATGAAACGGCAGCAAAAACTGGACAGATAAACATTGAGAAGCTACGTCAAATAAGAGAACGCTTCCCTTTTCAAGCGTCGGCCGACGATTTTGAAATACTACTGTAACACTATTACATACCAATAAAAGAGCGATGGCATGAGTATATTTCTACTCATGCCATCGCTCTTTAGGTAGTTTGTGCCTTGTTAGGACTCTGTGGTGTGTATTGTCGGATTTAAAAGCTGGAATAGAGCCACATCTTCGTAAGCCAATCTGTTTCGCATCCAATGTTTCAAGAGTCCTACTTGTTCAAATTTCGAGGCAGTGAATAGGGCCATGCTGGCACTATTGGATATGCCCACGTGGGCATAGAGTTGTTGCATATGCAAGTGGTTGAAAGCATAATCAATAATGAGTTGTAGCGCTTGCTTGCCATACCCTTTGCCTTGCTCTTCAGGGGCAATGAAGAGGCCCACAGCGGCACGATTATGGATGTGGTCGTAATCAAAAAGGTCTACGGCACCTATGGCAGTACCATCCTTGCGACGTTCAATGACTAAACGTAGCTGCTTGTTTTCAAAGATGTTCTTACCCATCTGCTCAATAAACTCTGTTAACAGATGTCGAGAGTAGGGCTCTATGGTGCTCCCGGTGTGCCAAAAGGCACTGTTGTTCTCCCATGCATATAGCGACTCTAAGTCGTGAGGCTCTAAAGCACGCAAGAGTAGAGTTGAATTCTTTAAATAGCTCATAATGGTTACGCTTGTTCTTTTGGGCAAATGTAGAGATTATATTTCATATTCACTGCGCTTGTAGGGTATTTTCTCTTTCTTGGTGGTAGCAACCACCCTAATGGTGGTTGGAGGGGAACCCTTGTATAGCTCTACCTTTAACTGTTCGGTACTCCATGCACATCCTGCTAGAACCACCCATGAAGTGCTTCTGATGGCCCCTTGTAGCATCGCCTTACAGAGCTCTGAAATGCCCATAAATCTGTTTTTAAAAGCTACTCAATAACCATAGCCCAGATACCCATTATTTTTGCTATCTTTGCACGCTAATTATCAGGCCCTATTATAATGGTTGATTTTGTGAGTATGAATAGGCATAACCTGTTTGCTGATAGAAATATAAAGAATAGAATATAAAATAAATTATGGCGCGTAAACAAAAGCAATTACCCTTCTTTTCGGAGGTTACCATCACCGATGTGGCTGCCGAAGGTAAAGCAATAGCAAAAATAGATGATCTTGTGGTGTTTGTAGCTTATGCCGTTCCTGGCGATATTGTAGACCTACAAATCATAAAGAAAAAACGTAACTACATGGAGGGACGTGTGGTGAAATTTCATAAAAAAAGCGACTTGCGATGCGAACCGCTTTGCGAACACTTTGGAGTGTGCGGAGGTTGTAAGTGGCAAATCTTACCTTATAGCGAGCAAATTCGTTATAAGCAACAACAAGTGGTCGATAACCTTACACGTTTAGGTAAAGTAGAACTCCCGGAGATAACACCTATCTTAGGTTCGCAAAAGACAAGCTTCTACCGCAATAAATTGGAATATACCTTCTCTAATAAGCGTTGGTTAACCTACGAAGATATGCAAGCCGGTAACACTGGCGAGACCATGAATGGGGTGGGATTCCACATTCCGGGTATGTTCGATAAGGTTCTCGATGTACATAAATGTTGGTTGCAGGACGATATCTCTAACCGTTTACGTAACGAGATTCGTCGCTATGCCTTAGAGCATGGCTTAACCTTCTTCGATCTTAAAAATCAAGAGGGATTCTTACGTACACTCATGGTACGTACCACCTCTACAGGCGAGTTGATGATTGTCATGGTATTCTTCTACGAAGATGAACCTACACGTGTGGCGCTATTGCAACATCTTAAAGAGCAGTTTCCGGAAATTACCGCTTTGCTCTATGTTATCAATACCAAATGTAACGATACCATTACCGACCAAGAGATATGCTGCTTTGCCGGACGCTACTATATTGTGGAGCAGATGGAGGGATTGCAGTTTAAAATTGGAGCCAAATCGTTCTATCAAACCAACTCTGAGCAAGCTTACGAGCTTTATAAAATTACTCGCAACTTTGCCGAATTAACCGGCAATGAATTGGTCTACGACCTTTATACCGGTACCGGTACCATCGCAAACTTTGTGAGTGGTCAAGCAAAACAGGTTATTGGTATTGAGTATGTACCAGAAGCTATTGAAGATGCTAAAGTGAATTCTCAAATTAATAAGATTGATAATACCCTTTTCTTTGCCGGCGATATGAAGGATATCCTTACCGACGATTTTATTGCCGAATATGGTCGCCCGGATGTTATCATCACCGACCCACCACGTGCCGGTATGCACGACGATGTGGTAAAGGTTATTCTCAATGCTATGCCAAAACGTATTGTCTATGTTAGCTGTAACCCGGCTACTCAAGCACGCGATTTGCAACTCTTAGATAGTAAGTACCGTGTAGATGCTGTGCAACCTGTCGATATGTTTCCACATACGCACCATGTAGAGAATGTTGTAAAACTCTCTTTACGCGAAGCGTAAGACATGTCGTAAAACCCCTTTAACTATTTTGACACAAACAATGAATTTGTCCTCACATATTTCCGACCCAATCTTTCATAAGATTGGGCAAACCGCCGATGCTCTGGGTTATCCATGCTTTTTAATTGGAGGCTATGTACGCGATATACTACTCAAACGTCCATCGAAAGATATTGATGTGGTGGTAGTGGGTAGTGGCATTGCTATGGCTGAGGCTTTTGCCAAATCGTTAGGTAAGGGAGCATCATTGGCCGTATTTAAAAATTTTGGTACTGCACAGGTTAAGAAGGGCAAATATGAAGTGGAGTTTGTGGGGGCACGTAAAGAGTCGTATCAGAGAGATAGCCGCAATCCAATTGTCGAAGAGGGAACTCTGGAGGACGACCAAAACCGACGCGACTTCACCGTTAATGCTTTGGCAATATGTTTGAATGCCGACCGATTTGGAGAACTCGTGGACCCTTTTGGCGGACTTCAAGATCTAGAGAATAAGGTGCTACGTACCCCTTTAGACCCCGATATTACCTTTAGCGACGACCCACTGCGTATGATGCGTGCCATTCGTTTTGCAGCACAGTTACAGTTTTATATCGACCCGGAGACCTATCAAGCCATTTCGCGTAACCGCGAACGAATTAATATTATCACGAAAGAACGTATTAACGATGAACTTAATAAGATTATGTTGTCGCCCAAACCTTCGGTAGGATTCCTGCTCTTAGAGCAGACAGGGCTCTTAGAACTTATATTCCCAGAGTTAGATGCCATGAAAGGTGTGGAGATACGTAACAAAAGGGGGCATAAAGATGTCTTTTTGCACACCCTTAAAGTGTTGGATAATTTGGCCGAGAAGAGCGACGAGCTATGGTTACGCTGGGGAGCACTTATGCACGATATTGGTAAACCTGCCACTAAGCAATGGGACAATAAGGCCGGTTGGACCTTTAGAAACCACAATTTTGTGGGTAATAAAATGGTTCCTGCCATCTTTAAAAAGATGAAATTGCCGTTGAACGACTCTATGAGATTTGTGCAGAAGATGGTGTTGCTGCATATGCGACCCATAGTGTTGAGCGAGGATGTGGTTACAGATAGCGCAGTGCGACGTCTGCTTTTCGATGCCGGAGACGATATTGATTCTTTGATGACTCTTTGCGAAAGCGATATTACCTCTAACAACCGTGAGAAAGTGAAGCGCTTTTCAGAGAACTTCCAATTGGTAAGAACAAAACTTAAAGAGTTGGAAGAGCGCGACAAGATACGTAACTTCCAACCACCAGTAGATGGCGATGAGATTATGAAAGTCTTTGCTTTGCCACCTTGCAATATTATTGGCGATATTAAAACTCAAATTAAAGATTCTATTCTGGACGGCATTATACCCAATGAACATGATGCTGCCTATGAGCTTATGCTTAAGTTGGGTGCCGAACGTGGCTTGGTGCCGGTAGAGCAGAAATAGAGATTAGAACTAAAAAAGGCGTGATGAATCACGCCTTTTTTAGTTTCATATTGCCACAAAGCCTAAGATATAACTGGCCATTTGTTACGAGAAAATAGAACATAAACCTTTGACACTATTTAGATGCATTTATTTATGAGAGGCTAGGGATAATCTTTTTTAGTCGACAATTTTCTATGAATATGCTCACCTTTTCGCATCCATTTTCATTGGCTATGGGGTGCAGCGTTTGTTTCGTTGTAAGCATATAAGGTTGAATTATAACACAATTATTGGCTTATTTTTTGATGACTTAATGCAAAACCATGAATTTATGAGTAAAATTAAAGAGTGGGTACAACCTAAGAATCACCACCCGAAGTTAGGTGGTTTAGAGATTCTGAAATATATTGGACCGGGACTATTGGTTACCGTAGGGTTTATCGATCCCGGAAATTGGGCCTCTAATTTAGCTGCCGGTTCAGAATATGGTTATGCACTCTTGTGGATTGTTACACTCTCTACGGTAATGCTCATACTGCTTCAACATAATGTGGCGCACTTAGGTATAGTAACCGGTAAGTGCCTTTCGGAAGCTGCCAAAGCTTACTATAAGCCACGTTACTCCTCGCTGCTTATTGGCTCTGCCATGCTGGCCTCCATCTCCACCTCTATGGCCGAGATATTGGGTGGCGCCATAGCGTTGGAAATGCTCTTCGACATTCCCATACGTATAGGTGCTCTTTTGGTACTTATCTTTGTAATTATTATGCTCTTTACCAATGCCTACTCCTTCATTGAACGTGGAATCATTGCCTTTGTCTCTATTATTGGGCTCTCTTTTCTCTACGAACTGACGTTGGTCGATGTGGAGTGGGGTAAAGCTGCTGTGGGGTGGGTGAAACCCTCCATTCCGCAAGGCTCCATGGTAATTATTATGAGTGTGTTAGGAGCAGTGGTAATGCCACATAATCTATTTCTACACTCGGAGGTAATCCAAAGTCGACAGTGGAACCTCAAGGACGAAGGAGTGATAAAGAAGCAGCTACGTTATGAGTTTTTAGATACTTTCCTCTCTATGTTTATTGGGTGGGCCATTAATAGCGCCATGATTATTTTGGCTGCCGCTACCTTCTTTAAGCGTGGAGTAGTGGTCGATGAGCTTCAGCAGGCCAATTCGCTTTTAGCGCCCCTTTTAGGTTCGCATGCTGCCATAGTCTTTGCTGTGGCACTGCTCTTGGCAGGTATCTCCTCAACCATTACCTCTGGTATGGCAGCAGGTTCCATCTTTGCCGGTTATTTCAAAGAGAGCTACGATATTAAAGATTCGCACTCGCGTGTGGGAGTGCTCATTTCCCTCTTGGTAGCTTTTGTTATTATTCTTTTTGTGGGTAACCCTTTTAAAGCTCTTATCTACTCACAAATGGCACTGAGCGTGCAGCTACCCATCACCATCTTTATGCAGGTAAAACTTACCTCGTCCGAGAAAGTGATGGGAAAATACCGCAACCGTCCATTCACCAAATGGCTACTCTATATTATGGGAACCATTGTGACAGTGCTTAATATTGGCCTGCTGCTCTCCTTTTGTGGAGTGAAGTTTTAATAGAAGTGATTTTCTCTATAATGTTGTGGGACGCACATAGTGCGGCATCTCGTTAGGAAGTACCAGCGAAAGTTCAATATAGCCCTCAAACTCTCCGGCAATAGACCAAGGAGCCTGATAAATTAATTTCTTAACGCCATTTTTTTCGATGGTATAAGCATTTACCTCGTGGTTAGATAGCAGCTGGCGAAGTATTTCGCTTGCTTTGGGTGGATGACAATCAAAAAGCGACTTGCCTATTAAATCGCCATGTTTGGCAAAGGTCTCTTTAGAACGTTCGTTCATCTCTACTACATTGCCCTCTTTGTCGCATACGGTAACGGCAAAGGGTACCTCTTCAAAATATTGCATGGTTAGTTTAAATGATTTAAATGAGTGTGTGTTGTTTTATATTATTTTCTTGTGCTTTATCATGTGTCTTTAATCTAATCCCATCTCTTTAAGTGTAGAGTCAATGGGATTATCAAATGTAATAGTGCCGGTAATGGTATGCTTTTTATTCTTTTCGGCACTCTTCTTTGCATAATACGCTTTCTTCAAAGTCTCACGTTTCTTTATCTCTTCCATCTCTTTTTTCCAATCTTCTTTACTCTTCTTCCCGGATATGAGTTCAAAGAGAAGTATAATAGAGCCAAAGAGATATACACAGATATGAAACACAACATAGAGTGCTGCAATGATAATACCTATAGAGATAACAAAGAGTATGAGTATAAAAAATAGTGACATGATTATAAACTGTTATATATTTATATAGTCCTTATTGATTTTTTCTTCTCTTCTAAGCCGGTGAATCGTGTTGCATTAGAGAGTTGATGTTCTATATACATTATTTTTGAAACTCTTTACGGCACTCCATAATTTCGTTTATATTCTCTTTAGCCCAGCCAATTAATCCATTTAAATGTGGCAGTAAAGTCTGTGCTCTTGCTGTAAGTTCATACTCCACGCGTGGAGGAACTTCCGGATAAAGAGTACGTTTCACCAAGCCATCTTCTTCTAATTTGCGCAAGATCGGAAGAGCACACGTCTGAACTCCAGTCACATTCAGACATCTCGTATG
>CAMTOX010000042.1 GCA_947074225.1 uncultured bacterium | reverse complement strand
TTGCAATAACCTTGTTGTGTCTAATTCCTACACCATTTTAGCCACTGAAACGAAACAAGAAAACTGCAACTGACGTTGCTTCAAACCGCTGAAGAGTGCAAAATCCAACTGCGTTTGCTCAAAACGCAACCCACCCGAAAAGGGATTTAGGTGAGAAAAGTCGGCACCCACCATTTTACATTCGTGGAATAACACA
Source organism: uncultured bacterium (assembly GCA_947074225.1). Classification (GTDB taxonomy): domain Bacteria; phylum Bacteroidota; class Bacteroidia; order Bacteroidales; family Paludibacteraceae; genus CAMTOX01. The sequence continues at coordinate 9,889 of CAMTOX010000042.1, read as the reverse complement.
TTGCGCAGAGTACCACTCAACTTACAGAGCGAAAAGTTGCATGCTTTAAATTCACAATCCTCAAACTACTTTTCTGCCAAGTTTAAGTTTGAGAAATCGCACCCTTCAAACACACATCCATAATACTCGTTTTCTAAATCATCTTCAATATAGACAATTTTCTCATAGCGACAGTTTTCTTCCATTTCATCGTTTATTTAGTAACATCTTCCACTTCGGCGGCTACACACTTATTGCGCTTTACGGCATATATCCATAAGCCAGCAAAGATGGTCTGAATAGCTCCTATAGTAAAATAGATATTGCACAATATATCAAAGCCCCACAACATCCACTCCAGCCCAATCCACAGCATAAGTATAATGCCACAAAGCAAGGATGCCAAAGGCGCATAGGAACTCTTTTTATAGATCAGATAAGCTGTTCCTAGCTGAGTCAATCCATTAACACAGAGCAATACAATACCGGAGAAAATAAAATTGGTAAACAATACATTGGCAAAAGGCAATACTTGCAAGTAACCCAAAAGAGGTTCCATACCCCACATCTTTCCTGACGGGTCCCACAACATCATGATACAACCCCAGATGGCGCCAATGCCCACAAACAGTGTACAGCCACATTGCACCTGCATGAGTAATCCTATTTTCATAGTTTTAAATGGTATAAGTTTATAGATAAGAACACATTGCAAAAGTAAACATAGTTTTTAGCTTTAGGTGAGTTCTAATAAGTGATTTGTAAATGTTTTTTGAATTTTAGACTTGAAGATTTAGTTTTTGTATTGATTTAACAGTGCTGACTATGTATTGAAATACAAAGACTAAAGATTCTGTCTAAAAACAAAAAGCATACAAAAGCAGCAATATATTATAACATTGAACTCTTCTTAAACAAAACATGACTCTTATTAATCGTTGAGCCATAAGAGTCTATCACACTAAAAGAGCCGAATTCATGGGTGAATCCGGCTCTTTTCTTATCTTATATCTATTTTACTCTTGCATGGCTCGTGCTCTATCGTCTTGTATGAGCTGTTCGGCCGCTTTCTTAACTTGCTCTTCGTCTATCTTAAGAATTGTCGCAATGCCTAATCCACATTTAGCCTCGCAGAGGTAAAAGCGTGCTGCAGTGCGCAATTGTATAAAATCGGGTACCCCTGCCATGGCATCGCAAATATTCTGGATGGTACGCATCTGTTCATCCACCGGCATCAAACGGAACAAATCGCCAGGTTGAGAATAGTAGTCACTATCCATGCGGTTATTATAGGCCATAGCTTCGCCCTCTATGGGTAGTCCGGGTTCAGCATATTGATGTCCTTCCATCGGGCCATTGAAACTATTAGGTTCATAGTTTACACTACCACCACCATTATCATCCACACGCATATGACCATCGCGCATATAGTTATGCACCTCACTTATTGGCCTATTCACCGGAATAGTCTGGTAGTTCACACCCAACCGATAGCGTTGAGCATCGGCATACGCAAAGAGTCGACCTTGCAACATCTTATCGGGCGAGAAGCCTATACCGGGCACCTTATTGGCCGGATTAAAAGCTGCCTGTTCAATATCTACAAAATAGTTGTCGGCATTCTTATTCAGTTCAAAATAACCCACTTCTATTAACGGATAATCTTTATGTGGCCACACTTTAGTAAGGTCAAATGGATTAATCCGATAGGTCAAGGCCTCTTTGTCTGGCATTATCTGAATAAACATTGTCCAGCGTGGGAACTCTCCATTCTCAATGGCGTAGAAGAGGTCGCGTTGCGATGCCTCCCTATCGTTTGCCACAATGGCAGCTGCCTCAGCATTAGTAAGGTTCTCTATTCCTTGTTGACACTTAAAATGGAATTTCACCCAGAAGCGTTCGCGTTTCTCATTGTAGAAACTATAAGTATGACTACTAAATCCATGCATATAGCGGTAGCTTTTCGGTATGCCGCGATCGCTCATCAATATCATCACTTGGTGTAATGTCTCGGGCGAGAGCGACCAGAAATCCCACATGGCAGTATTACTGCGCATATTTGTTTTTGGGTCGCGTTTTTGGGTATGTATGAAATCGGGGAACTTCATAGGGTCACGAATAAAGAATACCGGAGTATTATTACCCACTAAATCCCAGTTCCCCTCATCGGTATAGAACTTCAAGGCAAATCCACGAACATCGCGCTCTGTATCGGCAGCTCCACGCTCACCTGCCACGGTCGAGAAACGAGCCAACATCTTAGTCTTCTTACCTTTCTTGGCAAATAGCGCAGCATCGGTATATTGGGTAATGTCGTGTGTCACCACAAACTCACCAAAAGCACCCGAACCTTTGGCATGAACCACACGCTCTGGAATACGCTCACGGTCAAAAGCCGCCAACTTCTCCATATAATACACATCTTCCAACAATGCCGGACCTCGCTTTCCTGCAGTCATAATGTTGTTGTTATCACTCACCGGACCACCACCTGCAGTAGTTAATTGCGTTTGCTTCTCTTTCATCATCTCAAGGTTTTAAAATATTATTATTCAATACAATATAATCTTTAATGCCTACAACAAATCATCTGTAAAACATCAAAAACTATTCCATAATAAATAGTGAGATGGGGAATAATAAATAGAGCCTCTTGAGTTTCACCACACAGAGCATCTAGGTAAGACATCATGTTAAAGGAGAAGTGAGTTCAAAGCATCTACTTATAATTGAAGCGAGCTGTGTTACCCACACACATTCTCATAGACCATTAGTCAAAACGCATGGCCTTAACGGGCGATATACGGGTAATAAGGTATGAAGGAGCCACAAGCATGAGCAGAGAGAGCAGAGCGCTTCCCAAATTTATTGAGAGCCATGCCAAAAGAGTTAAATGTACTGGAACCCATTTCACATAGTAAATGGCAGCATCTAAAGGTATAATATGAAAGTAATTTTGAAGGGCTATGAATAGTAAACCAACAACATTACCCCAAAACATGCCCTTGCCTATTAGAAATGCCGACTGGTAAAGAAAGACTTTACGAATGGTCCAATTGGTAGCCCCCATGGCTTTAAGAATACCGATATCGGAGGTACGCTCAAGAATAAGAATTAACAAACCAGATATCATCAGGAATCCGGAAACTAAAAGCATCAATACAAGAATGACTAATGCATTCACATCGAGCATATCGAGCCATTCAAACATCATGGGCGAGAGTTCCTGAATGGTTTTAGATTGCAACATCTGACCCTTATTGTCAAACCTATTGGCCACAGAAAAGAAGACCGAATTTGCTATCAAATCTAAATCGTCGTAGTCGTCTATCAGAATCTCTATATTCGATACTTGCTCAGGTTCCCAACCATGAATTTGTTGAAGCAAACGTATATCGGTTAACAGATAGAGTTTATCATAATCGGCAAAGTTCGTTTCATAAATTCCTGTCACTACCAAACGACGTGCTCTTACCCGTTCCTGTACAAAGTAGGCTGTAAAGCTATCGCCCACATTGAGTTTCAACAGCTTTGCCAATTGCGACGATAAAATTGTTCCATTTCCTATCTCATCGTTCTCCCAGGTTAGCCGATGCCCCTGGACCATATTATTGGCAAAGAACTCCCAGTTATAGGTTGTGTCAACACCCTTTAGCACCACGCCCTGGAAGTCGGTATCTGTCTTTATAATGGCAGGTTTCTGTACCACATGTTGTACGGCCTTAATACCGGAAATATTATGCAACCGCTCTTCTAAGTCGTCGGTAACAGTAATGGGCGACTGCTCTAAGCCGGAGAATCCGCTATAACTCATTACTTGAATGTGCGAGCCAAAGCCAATGATTTGATTACGCACCTCTGTTTTGAATCCCACCACCACTGCCACCGCAATAAGCATCACTGCCAGCCCTACGGCTATTCCGGTAGTGGCCACACGAACTGCAGGGCGCGACATGCGTCCTTTTCCGGTGCTCTGAAACTGAAATCGTTTGGCTATAAAAAATGGTGTATTCACAATAAATAATAGTTTTTTGAGTGTTGCCCCTACCCTTAATCCTGCAGAGGCTCATTGAAAAAGTTCAACATCGGGTGCATAATTTTAAAGCTCTCTATCACCCTTTCCACAAATCCTGCCTCTTGAACCTCTCTGTCTGTATAACTTTTCTCAACTAAGAAGTGTTTATATTTTAAATAATCGCCACCTGGCGCATCGGCAGGAAATCCTAATGGCATACGCTTAAGCTGTTCGGGAGAGTAGAGTTTACCAAACTCCTTCACAAAGAGTTTATCGTCGACAATAGCCTCCAACTCATCATAATGGTCTACTATCTGTCGGCGAATCTTGCGCAACATCTCCGTGTCGGGACAATAGATGCCACCACCCACCGAGCATACTCCCGGTTCCAAATGAATATAGTAACCTCCCAACAAACTCTTACGCCCTCCTTGCATGGCTATATAGGCACTGAAGTGACGCTTATAAGGCGTTTTATCGGGCGAGAAACGTATGTCGCGATAAATTCTATAGATACAATCCTGAGGGCGCAAATGTGCCACAGAACCATCAAAACGGCTGCAACCCGATATCAGTGCCGACACCTCAGAACGGAAGAGCTCTATAGCCATATCATACCGCTCCTTATGAGCATGAAACCAATCGCGATCATTATTCTTACTCAAGTCGGTAAGAAAATCTAAAATGAATTTATTATCCATGAGCTCTCTTTATTTTGTAGATTACATGGAAGGAATCACAAAACGTGCCGTAAGTCTATTGCGTTGTTCCACAAATACTAAACGTTCGCCAATGAGCTGGTCGACAATCTCTTTGGTATAATGACGTATTGAGAGCAACTCCACATCGGTATTATAAAGCACTTCATACTCATCTTTAAGTTCCTCAATCATCTTCTGGAAATGCATCTCGTTATAGTCTATGCAGAGCGAAAAGCTTATGGCCGAAGTTTGAATAAGGCTCGACTTCATGCGATAGCTTGCCAAAACCCCAAAAATCTTACTTAACTTCTCTTCGGCAATGAACGAGAAGTCGCGAGGAGTTAAGGTCAATAGCACCTGATTGCGCTTGTTAATATAAATAGGAGGTAGTTCTAATTTGAAAGGGTATTCATGCACTATAGATCCCTCTAAATGAGGTTGTAAAAACGACTTCACATGTAAAGGAATTTTCTTATTCTGCAATGGCTTAACCGTTTTGGGGTGAATTACACTTGCACCGCAGTAAGAGAGTTCAATAACCTCTTTATAGGAGAGTTGTGGAATAATCTCTACCGGATCAAAATATTTTGGGTCGGCATTCATCACTCCCGGCACATCTTTCCATATGGTCACACTCTCGGCATCTAACAAATTCGCTAATAATGCCGCGGTATAGTCCGAACCTTCTCGACCCAATGTGGTGGTTTGGTTAGTCTCTGTACCGGCTATGAAACCTTGAGTAAGGTAAACCTTAGGCGTATCAAAAGAGATGGTGTTACGGCATAACTCCTTTGAGAGATTCATATCTACGTTGGCCTCGCGGTAGTTACCATCGGTAATCAAGCAGTTGCGTATATCAACAAACTCTATTGGCATGCCACAACTACGCAAATACTCAGAAATAATAGTGGTCGAGAGGAGTTCACCAAAAGAGACTATGCGGTCGTACTCATAATCGTAACTTAAAGAGGGTTTATGCAAGAGCATCTCCTTAAGTTCTGTATAGAGGTCGTCCAACTTACCATGGATAGAATCGTCTTCGGCATCAAAGAGTTCTTTAGCAATCTCATTATGATAACTCATTACCGCTTCAAGATTGCGTTGCAAATCGGGCTTACGTTGAAAGAAACTATTCACCACCTGCTCCAACGCATTGGTCATCTTTCCCATGGCCGACACCACCACTACTAAAGGTTGTGACTCATGTTCTATAATGGCCTGAAGGTTACGTACACCCTGGGCCGACTTTACTGAGGCGCCACCAAATTTATATACTTTCATATGCTTCACTAGTTTTACAAGAATTTCAAAAGATGCTACATAACATAGTTCAAGGAGTTAAGCCCATTGCTGCTTCATGGTAGATGGAACAAGACATTAGCAGAGAAATTTAAAGCAAAATGAGTTGACAATGAGTTGGTAAAAGCAAAAATATAGAGCTCTAGCAACAACCACAAAGGCTCTTTATAGACTTTAATAGCTAAAACACCCTTTACACAAACACAAAGATAACTATTTTATTGCACACCAAATCTAAAAATACTATTTAATAGTAAAAACAGCACAATTCTTGCTGCAATGTTCACTATTAGCGCATTAAGATAGGAAAGTTGTTTGCAAGTATAAAAAAAACTACTATCTTTGCACCCTGTTTCGTGTAGCCTCTGATATGGAATAGAGAAGCCTATGAATGCTGCACCAATGTCAAATAAAATCTTTTATTACAATGGATTTCATTAAGATTGCTGAAGAAGCTTTTGTTTCTGGCAAAGAGCACCCAAAATTTAAAAGTGGTGACACAGTAACTATTGCATACCGCATTATCGAGGGTAACAAAGAACGTGTACAGTTGTATCGTGGTGTAGTTATCAAGATTGCTGGTCATGGCAATAAAAAACGTTTTACTGTACGTAAAATGTCTGACAACATCGGTGTAGAACGTATTTTCCCTATGGATTCTCCTTTTATTGAGAAAATTGAAGTGAACAAAGTAGGTAAAGTTCGCCGTGCTAAATTGTACTATTTGCGCGCACTTACTGGTAAAAAAGCACGTATCAAAGAAAAACGTGTATAATCTTTACCCTAAAGAGTCACAAAAACGAGCCCTCTCAAAAAGAGTGCTCGTTTTTTTTTGCACACAACTATAACATAGAGTATTGAATGAAACATGGTATCTACTGCCTGAAGCTATAGAGAAACTACTAACTACAAAACTTACTTGCACTATAGCTTTTACAGTTGCGTTTTGCTCCAACAACAATAAACGGCGCAATAGATTAGTGAACGGCAACACCTTTCAGTGGTATAGTACTCCCTACAACCAATAGCTCACTGTTATTGCATGAGCTATTTCATAGACACAAAAAAACCGACTTTGCTTAAGCAGAGTCGGTTTTTTATTTCTATTCCTATTGATTATTCAGGAATAATCAATTTATAACCTTTACCGTGAATGTTGATAATCTCTACATCTGGATCATCTTTCAATAATTTACGCAATTTAGTGATGTAAACATCCATACTACGTGCATTGAAATAGTTGTCTTCCACCCAAATAGTTTTCAAAGCATAGTTACGCTCCAAAATGTTATTTGCGTTTTGAACCAATAGGGTCAACAACTCAGATTCTTTAGTAGTCAACTTCACTTGTTTAGTATCTGAAGTTAACAACTGTTTTTGAGTATCGAACACCATTTTACCTAAACGGTACTCATTACCATTTTTGTTCTTTTTGCCGCTAATACGACGCAAGATAGCTTCAATACGGAACAACAACTCTTCCATGCTGAAAGGTTTGGTGATATAATCGTCAGCACCAATTTTGAATCCTTCCAAAACATCTTCTTTCAATGATTTTGCAGTTAAGAAAACAATAGGCACTACACCATTGATTTTACGAATTTCTTGAGCCAAAGTAAAACCATCTTTCTTAGGCATCATCACATCTAATACGCATAAATCGAACTTATCGTTCAAGAATGCTTGGTAACCTGCTTCTCCGTCAGGTAATAAGGTTACTTCTAAACCTTTTGCTTGAAGATATTCTCTAAGCAACATGCCTAGATTCTCATCATCTTCACACAACAAAATTTTAACTTTTTCCATGTTAGTCTAAATTAATAGTTGGTATTTCAATAATAAATTTCGTTCCTAAATTCAATTCACTCTCTACCTTTATTATTCCCTTATGGTCCGTAATAATTTTCTTCACATAAGACAATCCTAAGCCAAATCCTTTCACATCGTGCTTATTGCCTGTAGGCACACGATAGAATTTATCGAATATATGTTTTAAATACTCTTTTTTCATACCAATGCCGTTATCTTCAATGGTTATAAAGAGTTTATTTCCTTCGTTCATAGTGCTCACTGTCAAGAGCAGTGGTCGGTCGTCGGCAGCATATTTCACTGCGTTGTCCATTAAGTTATAGATCACATTTCCCAGGTGCATCTCGTCGGCCATAGCAAAGGGGTTATAAGCATTTAAATCCACCTTCAGTTCGCCCCCCTTAGCACTTACCTTGATTTGGAAGTTCATGGTAATATTCTCTATCATCTCATTAACATCTACCTCTGTAAATGTCAAGTTTGTCTTTCCGCGTTCCAGCACCGAGGTTTGCAGAACCTGATCGACCAACATACTCAGTCGTTTGGTCTCATCGCGTATTACGCGAGCGCAATTCTCAAGCAACAAAGGGCTCTTTGTAACTGCCTTATCATTGAGCATTTGCGATGCCAAAGAGATAGAAGAAATTGGCGTCTTGAGCTCGTGAGTCATGTTATTAACAAAGTCATTTTTTATTTCGTTTAACCATTTTTGTCTGAATATATATATAATCGTAAACAAAAATGTTGCCAAAAGAAGTGTAGTTAACAAAAAAGATGGAATCACTAAGCGCATAGACTTGCCAAAATACTCCCTCTGTTCAGGAAAACATAAATAAAGATAGTATCCTTTATCCGAATTATCTTCTGGAAAAAGTTGCTGTCTAAAGCAGGAGGGTGTAATTTTAAATCGTTGGTCATGGCAATTATAAATTACATTATTCCATCTGTCGGTCACAGCAAAATGATACTCCAAACTTATTCCATTATTATAGAGGTGTGTTCTTAACATATCGTCCACAACCACAAAATCCAATCGCTCCTCTAAGGGCATAGCTGGTGCCTCGTTCACTAACTTGGCTGTTACAATATCAATTAACTCACGCGAGCGCATAAAACGTTCATAAAGCCTCTGATTATAAACCACCGTTAAATCTGTTATGGTGCCAGAATTTACAGCTCCTAACTGCACTGAAGTGGTAGGACGCAACAACGAATCTTGGTTATGAAAGAAAAAACGTTGCGTGGTAACACTTCCTCCGGTATTTATTAAATCTTTTGCACGCTTAACATCGTCGGTATGTCCCTCTATAGTCTCATCTATAAAACGCTTTACCTCCCACTCCTCTAAATCGCGCATGGTACGGTATAGGCTACGGCGCACACCATCAACAAATTGTTCATGTAATATTTCGTTGGTTTGGCTAATATATTTTAATTGTAACAATAACAAACCAACAAACGTGATAGTCATGAACAAAATTAAAATCCAAATGGTATTCTTTTTCATCTCAACTCACACAATTTAGGTGCAAAGATAATTATTATTTTTATAAGAACAATAAATATTTATAAAATATTAAGCCATTTATAAAAATAACATTCTAATTTTATAAAACAATAAAGTGGTATTAGCTACGAATATAGACATATAATAGAATTTTAACCCTACAGAATAGTTAAATTTTAACATTGCGACTATTCCACAAGAGTGAGCCTATTAACATCAGAATAGATGAATTTAAGATCCATAATAGCATGCTTGCAACAGCTATGCCAGGGGTATTAACTGAAAAAAATGAAAAAATAAATATTGCATATGAACAACGCACAGCAAGATCCGAGAAGATAAAAGAGGGAGTAATAGTTATAAAAAGATACATTAATGGTATGCCTGCCAATGCTTGGAGCGTTGTAATATGTACGTCGCAAAATCTTAACATTAAATAGAATTGGAATGAAAAGATAAAGTATCTTAAGACACAAATACTTGACAATTTCAATAATTGTGTGAAATTGGAAGAGATTATAGATATTCTAAAAGCTTGAAACCAATGAGTTATATTGAAAAGTAGTTATAGAAAGAATC
>CAMTOX010000041.1 GCA_947074225.1 uncultured bacterium | reverse complement strand
CTCAACAGAATGCATATTTATTTTTAAATATCTTAAGACATAATATCATGCGGAACTATACATTAGCTCTTATACTAAGCTTAATGTTTTCCTTTGGACTCTCAAATAGCGTAGACGCCCAAAACATTATAGCATCATACGAAACTATTTGTGCTGGCGATCGCGTAACCTTAGAAGTTTATGGCGTAGAGGTGTCGGGATGGTCAAATGGAATGACTGGTAATCGAATAGAGGTTGCACCTGTGGCAACTACTACTTACGAAGCTTACTTCTTTAATGAACTCTCACAAAGTCTAGATACATTAATGAAGTTAGTGGTTGTAAACGATTGTCCGGAAGTAACTATATCGGGTAATTTATCTATATGTCCGGGACAAAACACTACTCTAACGGCTACTATGGGAAATAGTTATCTCTGGAGTAATGGAGCTACATCGCCTTCTATAACCATCTCTCCGGTTCAAGATACCGACTATTGGGTTGAGGTAACCTCGGCCGATGGTTGCAAAGGATATGATACCGTTCGTGTAACTACTTTGCCACTTCCTAATGTCGCTATTCAAGGTGCTACTCAATTATGTGCGGGTTCTGGAACTTTCCTAACGCTTCCTGCTGGATATAGCTATTTATGGAGTACCGGAGCTGTAGACTCGTCTGTTTATGTTAATCCTACCACATCTACAACCTATTATGTTACTGTTACTAATGCTAATGGTTGTAGCCAAACTTATTCTCACCTAATAACTATTTACGACGATATAGATGCTCAAATCACTGCAAGCAATACTCCTTTGTGTGGCGGTAGTGAAATGACATTAACAGTCACTGGTGGCGAAAGCTACTCATGGTCGCATGGATTAGGTACAAATGCAACGGTAACTGTTGCCCCTATAGCTACTACAACCTATTATGTTACCGTTACAGATGCTAATGGATGTAGTAAACAAGTGAGCCATACCGTGCATATCTCCTCTTCTATTACTGCAACAGTAGCTGGAAGTTTAAATATTTGCCTAGGAGACTCTACTACGCTTATTGCTGGGAATGCCGATAGTTATCTGTGGACAACTCCAAATGGAGTCTTGTTATCGCAAAACCCAACCTTAACAGTTAAACCAACAACATCGACAGATTATATGCTTACTGTTTACAATGCCGATGGTTGTTCAGATAGTAGAATTGTACGCGTAACAGTTCATGATTTTCCTACAACAGCACTTATTTTAGGACCTTCCGAAGTATGTTTAGGCGATCGCATAACATTAACAGTGGACGATGCTAATCTCTATTACTTATGGAGTAGCGGCGAAACTACTCGTTCAATAACCGTGAGCCCTACAGTGGCAACTACATATAGTTGTGAAGTAACTACTTTATATGGTTGTAAAACTGTTTTGACTAAGCCTGTAGAGGTGGTAACTAAAGCCATTGGATCTATAGTTGGCGATAGTGTCATTTGTTATGGCGATATGGCAACTTTAACCGCCTCTGGCGGACAAGCCTATGCTTGGAACACAGGAGAAAATACGCCTACCATCAATGTTACTCCTAACACCACTTCTACCTATACCGTATCTATTTTCAATGAGAATAATTGCGAAACAATTGTACAACATGTAGTGAGAGTGAACCCTAATGTGGTAGCACAGATTACTGGACCAACCGACCTTTGTATAGGTTCTTCAGTACGACTCACCGCAAATGGTGGTACTGCTTACCGCTGGGAAAGTGGAGAAACCACAAAGTCTATTGTGGTATCGCCATCGGATGTTACTACCTATAGAGTATGGGTCACCTCCAATGGTTGCGAGAGTGTGCAACCGGCAGAACATACCATTACGGTACATAATAAGTTCAGTGCTGCCATCTCTGGACCTACCACAGTGTGTAGGGGAGAGGCTGTAGAAATTATTGCACGTGGAGGAACGAATTATTTATGGAATACTGGAGAAACTACAGAGGGAATAACAGTGAACCCTTCAGCTAATGCTACATACACCTGTTTAATCTCAAATGGTGGTATCTGCGATACTTTAATAACACATACACTAACAGTGGAGCAACCACCGGTAGTAACAATTGCTGGAAACCTTACTATTTGTGAAGGAGAAATGGCTACTATAGTAGCCAGCGGAGCCGATCAATATCTTTGGAGTGGCGATATAGAGAGCCAAGGAGATACTTTGCAGGTGTCGCCAACTCAAACCACTGTTTATAACCTTACTGCAATAGGTGCTAACGGTTGCAAAACCATTAGAGCGGTAACAGTTGTAGTACACGACTTTGCCGATGCTTATATAGATGGTATCTTAAATCTTTGTCCTGGAGCATCTACAACATTAACCGTTGCTGGAAATAATATTGTGAGCTATGTTTGGGACGATGGTACACAAGCGGCAACTATAACTGTAACTCCACAACGTACCACAACATATAGTGTGCGTATAATGAATAATAATGGTTGTCAGAAAACATTGACTGCCACTGTAAAAGTTGGTGAGAACATGCGTCCAGTTATATCGGGTCCATCAGAGATGTGTTTCGGCGATTTAATAACGCTTACCGCAGAATTCCCCGATGGAAGCGATGCTCAACAATACCAATGGAGCAATGGACAAACAGGAAAGAGTATCAGCATCTCTCCTGCCACCTCTACTACCTATACCGTAACAGCAATATTACCTGGTGGATGTTCTTATGTGGGATCTCATCAAGTGAATGTTCGTGCAGTACCTAATGTAACCATTAATGGACCATCGGAAATTTGTGTTGGAGAACCAGTGGTACTTACTGCAACAGGAGCTGCTAACTACCGTTGGGAAAACGGACAAACTGGATCTATGATTACTGTATATCCTACCACAACAACACTTTATGAAGTAACAGCAGTGAATAATTATGGATGCGAAACCAAACAAACACATTTGGTAACCGTACATAATATTCCTAATGTATATATCATGGGCGATAGTGTTATTTGCGAAGGAAGTAGTGCAATTATTACTGCTGTAGGAGGCGACCATTATCTTTGGAACAATGGTGGTGTAACAAATACTATCACTGTATCGCCGGTAGTAACAACAACTTATAATGTCATTCTTACCACTTCGCAAGGATGCGACACCACTCTCTATTATACTGTTCATGTAAATAGTCAACCAAAAGGAGATATTACAGGAAACTTCCTAATCTGTGCGGGAGAAGCTACAACACTTACGGCTACAGGAGGAGTGAGCTACTCTTGGAGTAATGGTACCAGTGGTCCATCAATAACAGAAACACCTACTGTAACAACAACATACTCGGTCATCATTACCAATGCCGAAGGATGTAGCCAAACCGTATCGCGTTCAGTAATTGTAAACCCATTACCGGTTCCTACCATTACTGGAAATACCAATATTTGTATTGGTTCAAACACTCAACTTACTGCCACAGGGGCTGGTGCCGGTGGATATTATATTTGGAGCACTGGTGAGCAAGCACCAACCATTGAGGTATTACCTTCGGTAACTTCTACCTATTCTGTTATTACTGTTTCTCGTTTTGGTTGCGAAAGTAAACCAACCTATGTTACTGTACAAGTACACAGACCTCCAACAGTGGCTATTGCTGGAAACCGTGTTATATGTCCGGGATCATCTACCATGCTTACTGCTCAAGGTACAGGAACTAGTTTTATCTGGAATACTGGCGACACAACAGCCTCTATTCGCGTAACCACTGGAGGTACCTATACTGTTCAAGCATATACTGCACAAGGCTGTTCAAGTTCGGCATCTATTACTGTAACAGTAGAAGATATGAGTCAAGCTAGAATGACTGCTACAGAAGAGTATATCTGTGCCGGTGAGGTAGTGACATTAACGGCATCGGGTGGTGACTCATACCTCTGGAATGATGGATCTATGACCTCTTCCATATCTGTGAATCCTTCTAAAACAACACAGTATAGTGTTGTTGTATATAGTCTTACCGGATGTCAAAGTACTATTACTAAAACAATCTATGTAAACGAACTTGTTATTGCTGGTAATATCTCTATCTGTAAAGGAGAATCTACTGCTTTAACTGCTACAGGTCTTGGCGATGCTTTTTATGTGTGGAGTAATGGCGACAGCACTCAAACCATAGTGGTGAACCCAGAAGTAACCACTACATATACTGTGTCGGCCTATAGCTCTAGAGGATGCGATGTGTATGGGGTAGTGACCGTCTCGGTTTACGACTTCCCTAATAATATCTATATCGCAGCTCCGGATACCATTTGCGAAAAAGATAAAGTAGTTCTTACGGCCATGGGTGGTACCTCTGGAACCTCATACTTATGGAGCACAGGGGCACGTACCGCTTCTATTACTGTATCGCCAACATGGAGTCAAGACTATTGGTGCAGATATACGGCTGGATCTGGTTGCGATACTATTATAAATCACCGTATAGAAGTAGAAGCTCGTCCAAGAGCATCTATTGTTGGACCAACAGCTATATGTGCTGGCGATACCATAACACTTACTGCCATGAGTGCTGTGGACTACTTGTGGACAGTGAATAATAACACGTCGGCTCAGCTTTCTGTGGCACCTTCACATACCACTACTTACGAGTTAATAGCCTATAGCGCATGGGGATGTACAGACACTGTTTATCATACGGTAAATGTAAACAGATTGCCTAATGTTATTGTTATGGGTGCTAACACCACTTGTGCTGGCGATAGCTTAATGCTCATTGCTTCAGATGGTACTACCACCTCCGATTACTATTGGAGCAATGGTATGATTGGCGACACCATATGGGTAAATCTTTATGCTACAGAAACTCTTACTGTAACTTGTACTAATGCCGATGGTTGTATGGGCGAAACAACACATTTAGTTACTGTATACGAGAAACCAATACCTCAAATTACTGGACTGGACGAAATATGTTTAGGTGGTTCTACAACTATCACGGCATCAGGTGGTAGATCATACTACTGGAGCACCGGCTCGCGTGCAGCATCTATTCGTGTAGCACCACAAGTAACTACAACATACTATGTTGAAGTTACAGGTACAGGAGGTTGTATGGTGAAAGACTCTATTGTGATTCGTGTTATACCACGTCCGGTGCCTACAGTAACATTGAGTGACGATACCATTCCATTTACTACTACTAGCATTTGTCGTGGCAGTTCTGTCACACTTATGGCACATGGTGCTGGAGTAAATGGGACATACTATTGGCGCAATGCTTCAAGCACATTTACATCAAATGAACAATCCATAACCGTTTCGCCATCAGTATCTTCATACTACTACCTCACTGTTACAACAGAGAATGGTTGTACAAATAACCTTACTGTTCGTGTGAATGTCTTAGCACCTGTAAATGCTGTTATTAATGGTTCTAATAGTACCTGTTCTAATGTGCCGGTAACGTTAACTTTAAGTGGCGTACCTAACAATGCTACTGTAGAGTGGAGCACTGGAGCCACTACACGTAGTATAAGTGTTAACCCAACGGAATCTATAACCTATAGCTGTATTGTAACATCGGTTCAAGGATGCGACACCACAATTTTCCATACTGTAAATGTTGGAATAGCACCTAATGCTTCTATTGTTGGACCAACATCTATTTGTGCTGGCGAACGTGTACTATTAGTTGCGGCGGGCGGAGACTATTTTACTTGGAGTAATGGTATTACATCTACAAATATTGTGGTTTATCCTACCACAACCACCACATATAGTTGCCAGGTATCAAATATGAATGGATGTGTAGAAACCATCTCGCACACAGTGGTGGTAAATAATCTACCTGCTGTACAGATTATTGGAAATACAAATCTCTGTATTGGCGATAGCCTCTTACTTCAAGCAACAGATGGTACCAATACAACAACCTATTTATGGGAGAGTGGTGAGATTACAAGTAGTATATGGGTGAAACCACTCACTACAACTACTTATACCGTTATTGCTACTACAGAACATGGTTGTGTAGATTCTATTTCACATACCGTAACCGTACACGAATATAGTGAGGTGTCGTTTGTGGGAAATACTGAAATTTGTCAAGGTACTGGAACACAAATCACCGCCTATGGCGGATCGGCATATCAATGGAGCAATGGCTCTACATTGCAAGCTGTTTGGTTACAACCAAACATTACAACAACATACTGGGTCGACGTAACATCGGCAGGTGGCTGTGTAGACCGTCATTATATAGAAATAGTTGTAAATATTTTACCACAAGCTTCTGTGTGGATGGCAGGAGATTATGGAGCAACTAACTATACGACCATTTGTGCTGGCGACGTAGTAAGTCTTGAAGGACATGCAGTAGGTAACATAGCATCATTCTTATGGATGGATTCTAACGGAAATCGTTTGGCAACGACTCAAACCATTGACGTTAAACCATCGGTAACTACAACCTATTACTTAGAAGTAATGAATGAATTTGGATGCACTGCTTCATCTTTCTTTGTGGTATATGTACACGCTAAAACAAATATGAATATTGCTGCCTCACAATACCTTATTTGTGAAGGAGGAACAACAATATTACAGGCAGGATACTATTATGATAACTTAATCTATGTATGGACAGAACCAGATGGTACACAATTCACCGGTCAATATTATAGTGTCTCGCCAATGCAAACCACTACCTATTCTGTTTCTACTATTACAAACGATGGTTGTGTGGCTCAAGATAGCATAACTATTCAAGTTATGCCTACACTCACTGCTGCCATTCAAGGACCAGAAATAGTTTGTCCGGGCGATTCTGTTATTCTAACATCGACCGAAGGCGATGCCTATTTATGGAGTAATGGGGCAACAACACAGTCTATTACTGTGGCAATTCAAGCCCTCTCAACCTATACAGTAGAAGTGAGCAACAACGCAGGTTGTGTGGCCTATGGCTATCACGACATAGATGTATATACTCCTGCAAATATTATTATACAAGGAGACGATACAATCTTTGTGGGCGAATCAACACTATTGACAGCAACAGGTGCCGACCATTACTATTGGAATAATGGGCAAGTAGGAGCATCAATTACAGTAGCACCTATAATCACTACTACCTATTCTGTAACTGGAGTAGATGCAAATGGTTGTGCTACTAATAAGTCTATTACTGTGGTGGTCGATAATTATCTTCCTATTATCTTAGGCGATGCCGACGTATGTCAGGGAGAGTCGGTTCTCCTTACTGCCGATGCAGGAATAGGTGCTACATACCTTTGGAGCACTGGAGAAACTACAAACGCTATTAGAGTAACGCCATTGGTAACTACTACTTATACTGTGTCGGTAGTTTCACAAACAGGGGCTCAAGGATCGCAAGACTTTACATTAACGGTATTAGATTTACCTATTGTATCTGTAGACTCTTTTGTAACCGTATGTCAAACATCTACCGAAGTAGGATTTAATTTTGTTGTAAGTTACGGAAATCCGGCTGCTTATACCATCTATTTCTCGGCACTAGCACAAGCACAGGGCTTCCCGGCTACTACTTCAGATGAACTCTTATATGGTAACTATTTTGAAGTTCCAATACCTGCAGGAATTCAACCTGGAATATATGAGTTACAGATAGAGTTTACTAACGACAATGGATGTGTTGGTACCCAAAAGAGTGTTCAAATAGAGGTATTGAAAGATAATATGATTGTATTAAAGTGGGACGATGTTCTAATATGCGATAATATTTCGCAAGAGTACACAGCCTACCAATGGTATAAGAACAATCGTATCATCTCGGGTGCTTTCTTGCAATACTACTCTGAAACTGGTGGTTTTGATGGCGAATACTATGTTATTGCTACGCGCCACGATGGTAGTAAGCAAAAGTCATGTCCTCTCTTCTTCCAGAAACAACAGGTGCAAGCACAAATAACTATGCATCCTAACCCCGTACAAAGATTTGATAATGCTAACCTATATATCCCTTACTCAGACGACCAGTTAATAGGTGCTTCGGTAACTATTCATGATATGGCAGGTAGAGTAATAGAGAGAAGAGACGATGTAACCTCGCAAATGAAAGTACAGGCTACTTATCCTGCTGGTATGTACCTTATTATGGTAAACCTAACCGATGGTACAAAGGCAACAATTAAATTTATTATTAACGAATAACACGGTTATTTACACATCATAAATCTAAACAATATCTATTTTTTACACGATAGCAATTATGCGATACTCAACTATCATAAAACAGAGCCTCATACTTATTTTCATGCTCATATGTTCATTCGGACCTATGAGTGCCAAAAGACGTATAGCAAGCCATTTTCAATTTGAAGTTGGTGGAGGGGCAACATTATTTCCTTTTAACCAAAAAGAACTTGGTTCTATTTTGGGAGGTGGGCAAGTAGAGTTGGCTGCAAAGTACAACTACTTGTTTAATAATAATGAAAACTGGGGACTATCAGTGGGAGCAGGAATTATGACTTTTCAAGGTGGGCAGCATCTTAATGCTAATCTTACCTATAGTACCATTGACGACGAAGGATTTCCTTATGAACTTCGTGCTAAAGTATCTAATTGGTACGAGCGTCAACAAAGTTATGCTGTGACCATACCGGTAGGTGTATTTTACCAATACAAGTCTAGATATAGCGATGTTGGATTTCTCATGTCGCTGAATGCTAAGGTAACATTACCTTTCTCGGCATCTTATTTCACCTCGTATGGAGAAATTACAACCTCTGGTTACTACGAACAGTGGGGAGGAACGTTAGTGGAGAACTTGCCTCAACATGGCTTTGGTTATAGCAATGATTTTAGGCCAAGTGGCAAATTAAAGGCACAAGTATTAGCCTCGGCCGAATTGCAAATGGGGGCTTTCTTTACTGTAGCAAGTAAAGGAGAAATGTTTGTGACATTATATTATGAACAAGGATTTAATGAGATGTTCAAACCTATGACAACACAACCACTCTTTACTTCGCTAACAAAGTATAATGGATTCTATAACTCGAAATACAATACCAATACTATCCCCATGACTTTCGGTATTAAATTAGGGTTTAGATTGGTCGATGTGCATGGATGTAATTGTATTCGATATTAAGTTGATTTCTCATAACTTTTTCATACTGTTTTTTTTAGTGGAGGATGTTCTCAATTACAGAGCATTCTCCACTTTTCTTGTATCAATATTTCAAATAGCCCTTCATCATCTTATTTGATGATAAAGCAAAAGTAAACCTTACTTTATTATATATTAAGATTCTTGGACTCTTTTCATCTACTTTCCAAAATAGTTATCGTCGATACTTATATAACAAAAGGGAGTCCGACTAATAAGAAATTTTAGTCGGACTCTTTTTATAATGGCTTTAGCCTATTCTTATGTAGCAGTTCTTATAATATAGTTCTGAATAATTATTTAAGGACTATGTGGTGTTATTAAGCCTCTATCGACAGAATGATTTTTGTCATTTTTAAATGGAAATATGCTTGAAGCAAGTTTTCTTAGATGATGTGCCATAGCTTTTAATCCTTCTATGTTCTCTATCTTTTGAAGTAATGCATGATTCTTTTTCTTTAAACGTACCTAATTCTTCTCGACACCCTCTCTCAATGCAGAAGTATATTTATTAGCTGCTGATTCTACTTTTGTCTCATCAATATATTGTACGTCGAGGAATATAAAAACTTGAGTAAAGATATTTTCAAATGTATCTTTAAGATGTTTACTTCGGAAATAATTTATAGTACGAAAATCAGGTTTAATACTTTCTGCAATCCTTATAAAAGAGATGTTTTCTTGAAGTTGTCTCTCTATTTGTCAACCTAAATAAATGTTGTTAAGGTAGGTATAAACCAATATTTTAAGCATTGTGCGAGGATGAAAACAACTATTTCCTCCTCCACGATAGCTTGACAACAAAGAGCTGATATCTATTCGATCAAGAATAGTGTTAACCAGAAGAATACGATGAGTTTTAGGGATCAATTCATCATAAGAAGGAGGTAAAAAGCAGATTTTGTGCTTGATTATCGGATTTAAAGGTTATGTGCTTAGTAGTGCAAAGCAAAGTTACAAAAAATATCACATATAATAAAGTCTTTCTCGTTGTAAATCAACA
>CAMTOX010000040.1 GCA_947074225.1 uncultured bacterium | reverse complement strand
ACAAACTATTTGATAAAAGCTTTGAACGGTTGGCATTACTAAAAAGAGTATACTTAAAATACTGAATAGGCACCCTTGAATGATGAGAATATTCTTAGGTAATCCCTTTTTGTTTGTTTTCTGAAAGAAGAGAGGTAAGAAACCTAATCTTGCCATTGCAAATAGTGACTTTGAAGGACCGCTAATATATACCAATAACATTGCAAAGACTCCAATGGCCAATGCTACGGCTAAAATTGAAGATGCCCAAGGTATATTAAAGAATTGTGCATAGTGATCAAACCCCATCATAACACTCTGTGTTAGACTTATCTTTGCTTGAGGAACTATTATAGCTATTGAGAAAGTACCCAATATATAGGCTAAAATGACTACTATAGCAGCAATTAGAAATGCTTTTGGGAAGTTTTGTTCTGGCTTCTTAATGTCTTTAATATGTGCGCTTATAATTTCCATGCCTGAGTAAAAACTAAATACACACGAGGCAAGTACTAGTTGGTTTATTCCGCTTATCTTAGGTATATAATCATGGCTAAAGTTAATTTGACTGTCGCCTCCCATGATGAGAAATAATATAGCACAAACTATTAGCACAACAATTGGGATAATAGTGCCTATGAGTCCACCTATTTTAGAGACTTTACTTATCCATTTCATGCCGTTAAGTGCTATTATAGTAGCAATCCAATACATGCTTTGTATAATGATAAAGGTGTAGATTTTGTTCGATGCCAGAAGACTATCCGAGGCCATATCGGTGCCAATATATGCTATGCTTACAGAACCAACAATTAATAGGGCAGGAAAAGATATCATACTAGCAATCCACTGGAGCCATATCGATACAAGGCCATATTTCATTCCTAATGCTTTACCAATCCATGTAGCTACACCTCCTTCTGTGTCTTGAAACATCATGGTTAATTCTGCCACGACAAGTGCTGTTGGTATGAAAAAGATAATTGCTCCTACTATATAATAAAATGCTGAGCTTGTCCCATATTCTGCCTCTGTTGCTAAACCGCGTATTGTGACAATAGCTGTTATTATCATTACAATTAGCGTCGATAAACTTATGCTATTCTGATTTATAATAGAATTGTTATTCTTCATAATATATTCTTCATGCTTATTAATGCCTATAATATTCTTAAAACAAAAATTTGTTTTTCGACTTTCTTATAACACAAATATTATTCCTATTTATTCATTTCTGTAATTTATTATACTAAATACTCTATTTGCAGGACTATAAATTATTGCTTTGTTTTATAATAAATTATAGGAATGTTGTTCAAAGGTGTGTTGTGTTAAATGAAATAATTGTAACTTTGTATCTTAATATATTGGTATAGATAGGTTTTAAATCTCATCTATACACATAATAGATTATTTTAAAAGCGATAATATATAAAATAAGATTCAAATGGAACATAAACTTTATATTTACAATACTTTAGATAGAAAGAAAGAGTTGTTCACACCTTTACATGCACCTCATGTGGGTATGTATGTGTGCGGACCTACCGTATATGGCGATGGACATTTAGGGCATGCGCGCCCTGCAATTACCTTCGATGTAGTATTTCGGTACCTCATGCATTTAGGTTATAAGGTACGTTATGTACGTAATATTACCGATGTGGGCCACTTAGAACACGATGCCGATGAAGGTGAGGATAAAATTGCTAAGAAGGCACGTTTGGAGAAATTAGAGCCAATGGAGGTGGTGCAATATTATAAGTTGCGTTATCAGAAGGCTATGGATAAATTAAATGTGTTGCCTCCAAGTATTGAACCACATGCTTCGGGTCATATTATTGAGCAGATAGATTTCGTGAAGCGTATTCTCGATGCCGGTTATGGTTATGAAAGTGAAGGGTCTGTCTATTTCGACGTAGAGAAGTATAACCGCGATTTTCACTACGGAAAACTCTCCGGACGTAACGTTGAAGAGCTATTAGAAACTACACGTAATTTAGATGGTCAGTCGGAAAAGCGCCGTAGTGCCGACTTTGCTCTATGGAAAAAAGCATCGCCAGAGCATATTATGCGTTGGCCTTCACCATGGAGCGAGGGCTTTCCAGGATGGCACTTAGAGTGCTCGGCTATGGGAACTAAATATTTAGGCGAAGAGTTCGATATACATGGTGGAGGTATGGACTTAATGTTCCCACACCACGAGTGCGAAATTGCTCAATCTGTAGCTGCACTTGGTCATGAATCTGTGCACTATTGGATGCATAATAACATGATTACCATCAACGGACAAAAGATGGGAAAATCGTTAGGAAACTTCATTACCTTAGATGAATTCTTTACTGGAAGTAATTCTTTGCTCGAGCAACCCTATACTCCAATGACCATTCGTTTCTTTATTCTTCAGGCTCATTACCGCAGTACTGTAGACTTTAGCAATGACGCACTACAGGCTGCCGAGAAAGGATATCAACGTCTCATTGAGGCTTATGCTCGATTACAAAAGTTGCAAACTGGAAAGCAAACTACTGTAGAGGTAGCTGGACTACGAGAGAAATGTGAAACTGCCATGTGCGACGACTTCAATACGCCTATTGTAATATCGCATCTTTTTGAGGCCACAAAAGCCATTAATACCATTCACGATGGTAATGGAACCATTACTGAAGAAGATTTAAACGAACTTAAAGAGGTATTTCAAATCTTTGTAGAGGAAATTCTAGGTCTAGAAACGACATCTCAAGCCGATGGTAGTGAGGCATACAAAAAAGCTATAGATATGTTATTGCAGATGCGTTTAGAGGCTAAACAAAATAAAGATTGGGCAACTTCCGACCGTATACGTAATGAGTTAACAGCATTTGGTTTCTCAGTTAAAGATACCAAAGATGGTTTTGAGTGGAGTTTATAATTGATTCTATAATTATTTTTCGGTTCAGTGAATATGATAAAAGTAGGTAAATATTGGCACATCTTGCTCTTCTTTATGGTAGTATGTTTAATGGCATCATGTCATCCTACTCCTATTACAACTTCTAGTGGGGGGGCGTTTACCTATTTAGGCGAGAGATATAACATTAAACAAGCTAGATTTGAGTATATGGGTATTGCACCAGAACATAATGTCCCAGTGGTCTTACTGCAACTCTCTTCGTCAACATTAACGGTGAATGAATCTACTCTTTCCGGATATGGCGCTTTGTTAAACCTTGTACTCTTAGTAGATTCAGCACATGCAAGTATGCAAGGAGACTTTTTAGTCTCTAATAGTTGGCAGACTATGACAGTGCTTGCCGATAGTTCAGCAATGATTTATTATACTCAAGATAAAAAGGATACCCTCTATACGCCTATTGGCGGTGGCTATTTGACCATAGCGCCAATAGCTCTTGGTAAACAATTTGATTTGCATTTAGCTAACCTAGCAGGCGACTCTATTTTAGGTTCCTATCATGGCGAAACCTATTATAATAGTAGTATCGATGGCGATTCTGTTGGGTATATGCGTATTGATACTTTGAATTATGCATTGCAACAAGGTAATCTATACCACTGGGGAGAACTCTTTGCACCTGGAATTTACTATTACGAATATTATCTCTATTCTACCAATATGCGTCGTACAGACAAAGGAAAATATAGTTATGGCTGTTATTTAGTTTTAGGAGTGCAGAGTAATAATGCTACTTTACCACTAAATGGTACCTATGCTGTGAGTAGATTCTATGAATCTGAAACTTTACTTTATGGTCATAAGAGTGGGAATATGAACTGGGGAACTTTTTGGCAAACTTATAATAAGGGCTCTGTTTCAGGAAGGGCCACTATACTTAACGACTCCATTGAGTTGAATTACCAGCCAGACGGAAAGTGTTTAATTAAGATAGATTTAAAAGATCAGATGGGTAATAAGGTGTCGGGAGAGTATTTAGGTAACTTCAACAACTACTATTATCCCATAAATAGTGATAAAGAATAGATATGAAATATATTGAGCATAGTAGAGAAGAACAGTTGGCAGCTTTTGATCGTTTGCTGACTATTATGACAGAGTTGCGCGAGAAGTGCCCTTGGGATCGTAAACAAACTTTTGAATCTTTACGTTGCAATACCATTGAAGAGGTATATGAATTAGCCGATGCTATTGCTAAAACCGATAACATGGGAATAAAAAAAGAACTTGGCGATGTTTTGTTACACGTTGTCTTCTATGCACGTATAGGATCCGAAGAGGGTAGTTTTGATATTAAAGATGTTTGCGATGCCTTATGCGATAAACTGATATACCGACATCCACATATCTATGGTGAGGTCAAAGCCGACGACTCCAAGACTGTGATAGAGAACTGGGAACAGTTAAAACTTAAAGAGAAAGATGGTAATACAAGTGTTTTATCGGGAGTGCCACAAGCATTACCCGCACTTATTAAAGCACATCGTATTCAAGATAAAGCACGTAGTGTGGGATTTGATTGGGAAGAACGCAACCAAGTATGGGATAAAGTTTTGGAAGAGTTAAGAGAATTTCAAGACGAAATAGAACATATGGACCAAGACAAGATGGAAGCTGAATATGGCGATCTTCTTTTTAGTATTATCAATGTTGGAAGACTTTATAATATTAATCCTGAAAATGCATTAGAGCGTACCAATGCTAAATTTATTCGACGATTTAACTATCTTGAAGATAAAACTATTAAGCAAGGCAAAGACCTGAGACAAATGAGCCTGGAAGATATGGACGCTTTCTGGAACGAAGCAAAAGCAAAAGGGCTATAACAGCTACTTTTTAATATAACCTTATACTAATAACACACCATTGAAATTCAACATTTCAATGGTGTGTTTTTTTGTAACCATTTTAGTATGTTTTTTGCTATACTTGAATAGATTACCTGCAATATTTATAGATTATTTGTCTGGTAATTATTCTTTTATTTAGAGAAGTAGAGATTGTTAACTATGAAATCTACAGCTCTTTTATCTAATAATATGTAGCATTAAGGGTTTAATATTTAAGGTCTATACATTGGTCTACTTCTTCTTTAGGCATAATTTTTATTTGTCAGACTTTCATGTTGATTAGATGTTGAATCTAACCTCTATAGGTTAATATCTCTTACTCTCTAATTCAATTATAAAGCACTGTTTCTAACTAAAGAATAAGCTCTTTTTATCAATGTCAAATTAAATATGGTATTCCATAATTCCTATCCTATACACATTAACAGTGGATTCTGTTGAACAGTATTATATTCCTTTTCTGTTTAGAAAATCTGCTTACAAATAATACTATTAAAGATTGAAGATGAATAAAGAAATAAATATAAAGTTACCTCATTTAATTGTTGCATTAATACCATTACTACTACTATTAGGCTTGATAGCTCTGATGGTATTTCTTTTTGATGGCGATATTTTAGATGGTGCCGGACAGATAGCTATTCTTTTGGCAGCAATAGTGTGTTGTGTTTTAGGATTAATCTTAAAAACTGGCACCTTTACCGATTTTGAAATAGATTTTGTCAAACAACTTAAGAATACCGCAGTCCCTCTCTTAATGCTTCTATTAATTGGGGCGTTATCGGGTTCTTGGATGGTGAGTGGTGTTGTACCAACTTTAATTTACTATGGAGTAGAGTTACTTCACCCAGCACTATTTCTTTTAGCCTCGTGTATAATTTGTGCTGTGGTATCTATTACTACAGGTAGCTCATGGACTACTATTGCCACTATTGGTTTAGCACTTATGGGAATAGGGCAGGTACATGGTTTTAGCAACGGATGGATTGCTGGAGCTATTATTTCTGGTGCCTATTTTGGCGATAAAATATCGCCACTCTCAGACACTACCGTTATGGCAGCCTCTGTTACCGGAACACCAATTTTCACTCATATCCGATATCTGATGATTACCACAATTCCAACCTTCATTATTGCTTTAATAGTCTATACTGTGGTAGGTTTTGCTGGTTCGCATCAGGGAGTGGTAGAGTTGCAAGAGTTTAAAACTGCTCTGGCATCTCGTTTCAACATCACTCCATGGTTATTAATTGTACCATTAATTACAGCCATATTAATAGCAAAGCGTTTACCTTCGCTCATAATTCTCACGGTATCTATTGTTGCAGCTACAATATTTGGTGCTATTTTTCAACCCGAACTTTTCAAAGAGATTGGCTCTTCATTAGGTGGTAGTAATAACATGGTAGGGTTGAAAGGATTAATACAGATGCTTTTTGGTACCACCTCTTTAGCTATGCCTACTGAACAGCTACAAGAGCTAGTAGCTACAAGAGGTATGTCGGGGATGCTCAATACCATCTGGCTAATTATATGTGCATTGGCTTTTGGAGCTGCCATGAGTGCCTTTAAAATGCTCGATAGCATTACTCTAGCATTGATGAAACTTGTTACAGGACGAACTTCGCTTGTAGCAACAACCACCGCAGGGGGGATATTAATGAATATTACAACCTCAGACCAGTATGTCTCCATACTTTTAACTGGCGATATGTTTAAGGAGTTATATCGAAAAGAGGGCTTTGAACCTCGTTTGTTAAGCCGTACATTAGAAGATAGTATCACTGTTACTTCAGTGCTCATACCATGGAACTCCTGTAGTATGACTCAGAGTGCTGTTCTTAATGTTCCAACATTAACGTTCCTACCGTACTGTATAGTCAACTATCTCTCTCCTTTTACCACTATTTTAATTGCAAGAATAGGGTATAAGATTTGGCGTATTCCGGTGAAAGAACCTACTGTAGAGGAGCAAATAGTTGAACTATAGCTAACAGAAATGATGTTACGTAATTCAGTGTTGCTCACTCTGCACTTAAAACGCTAGTTTAACCTATTCAATTTTAGTTGCTCTTTTAATGCTATGTTATTTCCAGATTATAAGAGTAATGACTTACTTCTTTATTGCTAGTTTTAGATGATTATAAATTTGAAATATATTCATTTTTTTTGTATTTTTGCATCATAAACAATTAATTATTATGGAGCAATTAGAAAATTTAGAGAATCAAGATTTTGAATTAATCATTGAGAAGTTAACTACATTTGGTTTAGAACTAGGTAAGAATATTATTTTAGCAGTTCTAATTTTTTATGTGGGGCGTTGGTTAATACGCTTTGTAAACCGCATGCTTGGCAAGTTCATGGAACGTCGTAATGTAGACCCTGCTGTACGTTCTTTCTTTGGTAGTATCGTAAATGTGGTATTGCTAATTTTACTTTTTATAGTGGTTGTTGGCACTCTGGGTATTCAAACTACCTCTTTTGCTGCTTTAATAGCATCGGCAGGTGTTGGTATTGGTATGGCAATGAGTGGCAGTTTGCAGAATTTTGCTGGCGGTATCATGATTTTGGTGTTTAAACCTTACCGAGTTGGCGACTTTGTTGAAACACAAAACTATATGGGTATTGTTAAAGAGATTCAGATTATTAATACTATTCTTACAACAGTAGACAATAAAGTAGTCTTTATTCCCAATGCTTCAATTACCAATGGTGTGTTAATTAACTATAGTCATCAGAAAGTACGTCGTGTAGATCTTTCTTTTGGTGTTGAATATGGTACCGATTATGCTAAAGTAAAGCAAGTGATAGAAAAACTTATTGCCGAAGATAGTCGTATTCTTAAAGATCCAGAACATTTTATCGGATTAGGACAATTGGCCGATAGTAGTGTAGATATTACTGTACGTGTATGGACCTCTCTGGATGATTATTGGCCTGTGAGCTTTGATTTCAAAGAGAAAGTATATAAAACATTTAATGAAGTGGGCATCGGTTTTCCCTTCCCACAACTTACAGTACATCAAGGCAAATAACAAAAAAGGAGTTCTTAGAACTCCTTTTTTGTTATCTTTGCCATGTAAAATTCACACTTAAAATTTTCAATCATATGAAAAAAGCACTTCTTTTTATCATAACCTTCTTTCTTTGTTTCTCCATTCAGGCGCAACTCTTTAATCACGATAGTATGTATCAAAACTACCTAAATAACGCTATTATTGAGTGGAAAGCGCCCATAGATAATGCTATTAAACAATCTCATCTTACTAATGCTCAAAAAATGGAAACGGTTCATTATATGTACGGATATATTGCTGCCTGTTTAGGTAAACAAGATAAAGAGGAGGCACGTAGAGTCATGAACCATATGTATACCTATTTAGATGCTTTAGAGAAACAACAATATCGGCCGGAGCTTATTCAACTTTACCGATCATCACTCTCTGTTTATGAAATTACTTTTAATAAGTGGAAGGCCATGAGTTATGGTAGAAGTTCGATGAGTTATATGGAGAAAGCACTTGCTTTAGCACCTGAACATCCCTTGGTAGTGGCATACCGTGGTAATGTCTATTTTTACATGCCTTCTATTGCTGGTGGCGATAAAGAGAAGGCAAAACTCTATTTTACACAATCTTTACCACTCTTTGCTAAAGAAAATAACCCCATGTACAAATGGAATTGGATTGAAGCACGTATAGCTCAAGCTATGTGTTATGAAAAAACAGGCGATTTAACGAAGGCAATAGCATTGTGCCAACAAATACTTAAAGATGTACCCAATCATCACTTTCTAAGTAATACCTACTACCCTCAGCTTCTTGAGAGTTCAAAAAAGAAGTAAGTCTATTTCTTTAGCTAATGTTGATTATACAAATATCATTTCTATTTATGCAATAAGGGCCCCGAATCTATTAAATTCAGGGCCCTTATTCTTTGTGTTATTCTAAAGGTATTTATTGTTGTTTTAATAAATCTACATAGAGATATCTTTTAATACTCTTCTTCGGAGTCTTCTCAAACTCATTTGGATATAGTTTTATGGCAGTAATTTGTTCGTAACTTGCCACAATGCTATTCAAATTCTTGCAGTTTTCATTCATGATAAGCTCTAAATCTTTCTGCTCAATTTTTGCTTCGTCAACAGCTTCATAATCAGGGTATACAAATGCCACCAATTTATGGTCGGTATTTTGTAATACTAAACTTTCAAGTATAAATGGCATATTATTAAGTTTAGCCTCTACCTCTTCAGGGTAAATGTTTTGTCCCGAAGGTCCTAAGAGCATACTCTTATAGCGTCCACGTATGTATATGGTACCATCTTCATCGGCAGTTCCCATATCTCCGGTATGTAACCATCCCTCTTCATCAAGAACTGCTGTAGTGGCTTCTTCGTTCTTATAGTACCCCACCATAAGATTCTCTCCGCGTACGCATATTTCGCCTACTTCGTCGTTAGGGTTCTGTTTAACTATTTTCACTTCCATAGTTGGCAGTACTTTACCTACCGATGTAGGTTTAAACTCATCCCAAGGTGTATAGCTAATAAGTGGAGCACATTCAGTCATGCCATAACCAATGGTAAATTTAAATCCTATTTTGCGGAAAAAGGCTTCAACTTCAGGGTTTAATGGGGCGCCACCAATAATAACCTCCTTAAATTCGCCACCAAAAGCTGCCGTAAGTTTCTTGCGAATAGTGCCTAATATTGTAGCATCTATAATAGGAACATTCATGGCCCAACGCATAGAACGGCTATTTAGAAGTGGCTGAATTTGTTTACGATAAATTTTCTCAATAATGAGAGGTACAGTAAAGATAGTGGTAGGTTTTACCTCTTCAAAGGCTTTTAAAAGCACTTTTGGAGATGGCACTTTACCTAAATAAGTAGTGTGCGAACCAGCGCAGAACGATGTTAAGAAGTCGAAAGCACAACCATAGGCATGAGCCAAAGGTAAAAATGCTAAAGCACGACTTCCTCTCTCTAATAAACGGGTGGTAATACCAAAGCTAATATTACCGGCCAACGCATTGCCTGGAAGCATTACACCCTTACTAAATCCGGTGGTACCAGAAGTATAACTTATGCAAGCTAATTCTGAATTGGGTACTGTTGGGTAGAGCACATGTTCCGGACCATAACCTTCTGGATATTTCTCGTTAAAGCTTTTTTCTAAATGTTTACAGTGTTTCTGAATTTGTTCACCATCGCGCTGATTTAAACAACGAAAATCGTTTAGCGAAAGAACACCATATAAATTGTCTAAAGACTCTTCATCAACATTTTCCCATAAGTAATCACTTACTATTAACAATTTTGAATCGGAATGGTTGATGATATGTTTTATATCGCTCGGATTGAAGTCTTGTAATATAGGTACTATAACTGCTCCATAAGTAACTGAGGCAATGTAGGAGATCGGAAGAGCACACGGCTGAACTCCAGTCACATTCAGAAATCTCGTATGCC
>CAMTOX010000039.1 GCA_947074225.1 uncultured bacterium | reverse complement strand
AGATTTCTGAATGTGACTGGAGTTCAGACGTGTGCTCTTCCGATCTATAAACATTACTAAAAATATAACACTATATTCTTAGCAATGCAAACATATAATATTAGAAGTAAATATCCAATATCACCTCTTTCGATTTCTTGAAAATCGAAAGAATTTAAAAAGAAAAATAAGATAAAATGTGAAATCTCAGAAGATTAATGAATAAAAACGCTATTAGCTATTCTGAAGAGATAACTGTTGATATTGCGATGGAGTTAAACCTGTAGTTTTCTTAAACACGGAAATAAAGGTCGATTGAGAACGATAGCCTACACGTTCACCAATAGATTGAATCGTGTAATTCCCATATTCTGCACCATTAGAAAGCATACGCTGAGCCTCGCGAATGCGATATTCACTTATAAAAGTTCTAAAATTTTGATGATAGGTTTCATTGATTATTTGTGACAAATATTTGGAGTTTACATTGGTCATTACCGACATCTGCTCCAAACTAAAGTCGGGATTACAAATCACCTCAACATTGCGTATACATTTCTCTATAGACTCTATTATAAGTTGCTTTTGAATGTCGTTAGGCTGGAAACTACTACTACCTGTCGACTCTTTTATAGGGGGCACTTCACCCGAACCCTCTTTCAGCTTAACATTTAACTCCACTATCTTTTGCGCCTGATCAAAACAGAGAGACTCATAGCGAAGCAACTCTTTATTACGATCGTATAAACTTGCATAAGCATGGTCAAGAATACGTTTCTGACGCAGAATCAAGAGAAGCAATAACAACAATCCCACCGATATAAAGAGAATAATACGTATCCACTTAGATTTAGATTCGCTCACCCTGTTGAGCTGGTTAATATGATACCTATTATTGGCTTCATTATATTCAAACCTATTCTGCTCTACTTGTCTTAATTCATTAGCATTAAAGATAGAGTCTGAAATAGATAAATACCGATCCTTATAAAAATAGGCTTTAGACAAGTCGCCCTCTTTCTGCGCTATTCTTGCCAAGGCTCTATACGCCGCTACACGCTCCTCAGGAATTTGCTCCGACGACGATATCTCTTCATTAATTAAATAGTAATATTTGGCAGAATCGGTCATACCCATATCCTCATACATCTCGGCTAAACCATAATTACAAGAGGTAACATAAAGTATCGGAAGATTATGCGACTCGGCAAATTCAGAAGCTAAATTAAAATAATAATAAGCACTATCGTAATGTAGCTCCAACTTCTCCATTATTGCCTTAGTATAATATAGCACATAAACTTGTGTTGGATCAGAGTCTATACTCTTGGTTTTCGGCAAACTGGTTAATTGATCAAAATAGTAATGCGCAGCATCTGGTCTATCTACAATATAATTTATTATTACCAAATTAGACAACGCTTTTGAAACAATCACCTCATCGCCCATTTGAGTGGCTTTATCCAAACTCACTAAATAATACTTCATGGCATTATCATAATCTTCAAACACACTCATGATATTACCTGCTGTTTTATATAGCTCCGGTAGTGGCTGTACATATTTTTCCGATTCGCATAAATCTATGCCTTTATAGGCAAAAGTTAAAGAGGTAGAGAACATATTAGCATCATAGCAAGCCATACTAGTTCTATTCAACAAATCAATATAACGCTTACGCAAGGCGGATTCCTTTATAGAGGGATACATAGACTCTAACATCTCCATACAATATACGGCCATGGGAATATCCTTATCGGCTATATGGGTATCGACCTCGGAGAATAGAGCTAATTGAGGTTCAATTTTATGTTTCTCGCTCCCAAATAAGAAGTGTGGGATGAGTAAAAAGAGGGGTAAAAACAAAATATGACAGGTCGATTTATTAAACATTTTGTAATTATAAAATAATATCTCCAAAAATAAGATTTTATTTTCACATATAAAAGAGTTTATAGATTATATTTATGCATTTCTATTCGCTTTTATAAACACATTCTGTAAATCTCTATAAATATTTAGCTAGTAAACGCACTAATAATTAATTAATAACCAACATTAAATAGTATAACCACAACAAGTTGCGGTTATACATAATTCATACATACAAAAAGATATATGTTATTCTAAGAGAGAAAACCAATACTCCAAAAGCTATGAATAACAGAGCTATAGAAACATTGGCCACTGTTTAAACTCTAAACACCTGTTTTACACCTTTTATAGCCTGCAACTTCTTTATTAACTGCTCCAATTGGTGCAACTCCTTCACCAATATGGTTAGGTTACCTTCAAACAGTCCATCATGACTATCGACCGATATGGAACGCATCATAATATTCGGCTCTTTATTTATTAACGAAGTAATATTTGTTACAATACCAATATCGTCATGCCCTATTACATGCAAGCGAATGGTATAATCATTCTGTTTTCCTTCCCCACTCCATCGAGCATTCACGATCCGATACCCGAAACGTGAAATCATTTGTGGCGCATTTGGACAATCCTTACGGTGAATCTTTATACCACCATTGATAGATACAAACCCAAAAATATCGTCCCCATAAATAGGATTACAACATTTAGCCAATGAGTAATGAATATTTTTAAGATTCTGATCAATGACTAACGCATCGTCTTTGGTAGTAATCTTCTGCAACTCTGTCTCTCTACTAAACCCTTCGGCAGTACGCGGCAATACCACATCGGTAGCAGCCTCTGTCTCGGTAAGTTTCTCGCGAATGGTTTGCAAATTCAACTTCTCATTAAAGATATCAATATAGAAACTGGTACTATTTTTATAGCCCATTTTCTTAATCAATCGGGTAATGTCGCCATCATTCACCTCAAGTTTCCAATTCTTCACTCGCCTATTCAGAATCTCTCTACCATCATTAGCCTCTTTAAACTCTAGCTCTTTTATGGCCTGTTTAATCTTCACACGTGCTTTAGCCGTCTTAGCCACTTGCAGCCAATCTTGCTTGGGTTTCTGATTAGGGGCAGTGATAATATTTACCTGATCGCCATTCTCCAACACCTGTTTAAAGGTCACATGTTTATTATTTACTATGGCACCCACACAATGCGACCCCACATTAGAGTGTATAGAGAAGGCAAAGTCCAATACTGTGGCTCCCTTGCGTAATTTATGTAGGTCGCCCTTAGGAGTAAAAACAAACACATCGTCCTCATAAAGCTGCATTTTAAATTCGCTCATCACTTCATGGTCATTTCCTTCGGCCGATGTTTCCAAAATGTCGCGCAGATTCTTTAGAAACTCATCCATAGCTGCCGAGTCACTCTTGCCACCTTTATACTTCCAGTGAGCTGCCATACCCTTTTCGGCTATCTCGTCCATGCGCTTAGTACGTATCTGTACCTCTACCCACTTCCCCTCCGGGCCCATCACGGTAACGTGTAAACTCTCATAGCCATTAGACTTTGGAGCCGATATCCAGTCGCGCAAACGGTTGGTGTTGTAGGAGTACATATTCGTTACCACTGAGAAGGCTTGCCAACAAGCAGCCTTCTCCTTCTCAATAGGACAATCTATGATAATACGAATAGCAAATAAATCGTACACCTTCTCAAAAGGCACCTGCTGTTTGCGTATCTTATTCCATATAGAGTGAATAGATTTGGTACGACCTTTAATGCTGAATCTTAACCCATCGCTCTGCAACTGTTTTTTTACCGGCTCAATAAAGCTCGCAATATATGCTTCGCGCGAACGCTTGGTCTCATTCAGTTTCTGGGCAATCTCTTTATATATTTCACGCGAGGTATATTTTAATGAGAGATCTTCCAACTCTGTTTTAATGGCATACAAACCCATTCTGTGAGCCAAAGGAGCATAAAGAAATGACACCTCACGAGCAATCTCCTGTTGACTATCCACATCATAACGATCTAAATGGCGCATCGTCTCTAACCTATCCACAATCATAATCATAATTACGCGGACATCTTGAGCAAAAGTCAACAATAGTTTACGGAAGTTCTCACTCTCCATAGCGCCACGACGGTTATAAAGAGAGGTCGATTTTAGCAAACCCTGTAATATGGAGACGGTATCTTGGCCAAACAGTTCGGCTAGCTCTTCAGGATTCTGACCCTTTAAACGCACCGTCTGATACAATAAGATGGCTGTAATAGGTTGACGTCCCAACCCTATCTCACGATGCGCTATCATTGCCGTACGCAATGCTTTGGCATGCGCCACCAAATCTAACTGTACTTCGCCCTCTACCGATTTCAAATAATCGGATAGTAATCGACGTTGATTAGATTGAAACAATGCACCTTCACGATGCAAGAAATCTTTATATAAACTTATAAATTCCTGTTTTGTTGGGTCGATAATTGTTGCCATAGTCAGAAAAATTGTCGTTAAACGTATATCACTCTTTGGTGAAATTTTATAACCGTAAGAAACCAATGTACTCTAAAACGCTTAATAACACAAACTGTAGTAAGAGTGTATATAAAGCACATTCAACAAAGAACAATAATAGCAAAGGTACTATACTTTCTTCAAAATTCGCCTAGCTCATTCGCAAGAAACCATTGTTGTAAGTAGAGAAATGCAGCTCCTTTTAAGGAGTGCCATTATGTTTATGCAGAAACAGAACATTCGGTCTAAACAACAAGGTTCAAGAAGGTATGTCGTTATTTTTAAAATCAAAACTCCACTGCTAAACAATAACAAGTTTCAACTCTATCTTCCTACAAATATAACCTCTCTTTTTGAAGATATTGTTGATTCTTCAAAATATAATTGTCTCTTTTCGCCATTTTTAGCGAAAATTCTTAATGGTTATAATTTAAGGATTCTGTTTTAGAGGGATTCTTCCCTAGTTTTTCTGGTAGAATAAAAACTGTACCACACAGAGGTGACCTATTAAGCCTTGCAAAAAGCATAGTAGAACTCCTCTCTGTTTATCTTTTCAGTAGATTTAAGGTAAGTTGAAATAAGAGGTAGAAAACCTCCTAATAGTACGACTCAAAGACAAAGACATCTTTCTTTAAACGTTCGTCTTTAGCCATTTTGCGCAAGTAGCGCAATGTTTTTTTATTGCGCAACTCTTCATTGCGTGCTCTATATTTAGATGGAATAATACGATTGTCCTTCCCTACTTTGCCAAAAAAGTAATCGCCATTCTCGCCTTCTACAATTACATAGCCATCGGTGGTTGTTACAAAGTGCATATTTTCATCGCCATGTAAACGAATCACTAAATCCACACCATCGCTCTGAGCCACTGTAATGGGGAAAGGTGCTGCAGGCACACGCTGAGGGCGTTGTGCCATTAACGTTATACTACAAAGCAAAACCAATAGGAGTACAAACAATTTTATTTTCATCTCTTTAACATTGAGAAACAAGCCACTATTTCTCCAGCGACTTATTTAGAACTTTTCTAACCAAACATTTTGGAGCTATTCTTACAAAACCTATCTCTAAACGATTCATCCATTGATGAATGGCTATGGGTTTTCCTTTCATCATAGCTTTATAGCCAAAGGCTGCCACCTCCTCAGGAGTTGCCTGTGGCAAGAAGTGCGAACCCAACAAAGATTTCTCAGTATGTGCCACCTCATGGAACTTTGTACGGGTAACTCCGGGACAAAGCGTCGTTACAGAGACACCATAAGGACGCAACTCTGTATTCAATGCATCTGAAAGGCTCAATACAAACGATTTGCTAGCACCATACCCTGCCATATTAGGCAGTGGCATAAAGGCTGCTGTAGAGGCTACGTTTAATAGTTTACCATTACCACGGGCCTTCATCTCCTGACCTATGGCATGACTCAAATAGGCCACAGCCATCATATCCAGTTGAAACATTCGGAACTGATCTTCCCACGACAAATCTGTATAGAGACCGCTCAAACCAAAACCGGCATTATTTACCAAACAGTCCACCACAACACCATCGCTCTGGAGTTTATGATATAGTGCTATTACCGACTCTAAATCGCTTAAATCCACTGCATAGTAAGAAGCTTTTGTTTGCTGCTGTTCATAGCTCTTTACCATTTCTTGCAACTTCTGTTCATTGCGCGCCACAAGAACTAAAGCATAACCATCGCGAGCAAACAACTGAGAGAAAGCATAACCTATGCCCTCTGTTGCACCTGTTATTAATGCTGTTTTCATAATTTCCTTTTTTTTGGACGCTTTAGGAATTACAGAAAGAGGAAGAATAAATTTTCCGTTCACTCTAATGCCTAAGCTAACACCATTTGTAACGACTATTTAATGACTTTAAAAATTTGACGATACGTATTATCCGCATTGCTTATATCAAAGAGATAGAACCCATTCTCATATTCCGATTTATAAATCTCAATATCGCGGCTAAAATGTTGTTGCAACAACTGCTGTCCTGCAATATTGTATATTGTTACAACATACTCCTCTTCCAAGGTCGATGTTAAGTGCCATGACTCGGCAAGTGTCATCACCATCACCGCCATATCTTCAATGCTATCGGCATGAATGTTTGGCGCCTTAAATTGCCCATGCACATCTATATATATCGCACTAACATCGGGCGAAGTGATATAGAGGCGATCACTATGCGAACCACTATTCTGAGGGCTATAACGTATCTCTACCTGCTCTCTGATGGCACCATTAACAACTGGTAATGTCATTTGCTTTACCCACTGATTCTGGTTGTTTAATACATCGAAATGATTTCCATAAAGGAAATAGAACGACACACTATCTGTTAAACCATTGCCAGTGATATTGACATTTTGCGACACTTCAACACTAGTGCTTTGAAGTACAAAATCGTTCAACACGCCCGAATAGCGTAGGAAAGAAGTTGCTCCACCCATAAAATCAAAGGTAATGTCGCGCCCCACCTCATTAATATTTGACAAAGGCATGGTAGTTAAAGTAGTGCCCGAACGCAATACCGGGGTATAGCTAGTAATATTACTGCTTCCTGGGAAAGGGTCTCTAGCACTTGAACTATTAGAGTTGTTATTTGCTTCCATTAAATCTACCCCCATTCTATTGGCATTGTTATTCACCGTGTTATTAGACCAATCGCTGGCAGAATAGTTCACACGAGTAATCAACAAACCATGTCCGGGAAGATATTGATCCCAGCCGCTCTTCTGACGATTCTCAAGAATGAAGAACTCTGTAGGATTTGGATTGGCACCATCAAAATTATGAGTACCACTCTGAGTAATGATAAAAGCCTCATTACTATCTAAAAGTGGTTCAAGAAGCTCGGTTGTTGGTACGTCTAGAATAGTTGGAGTTAACCAATCTAAATAGAAACGCTCGTAGGCAGAGTAGGTACATGGTGTACGTCCGTTATTTAAATAACCGCCATAATCCATTACCGACCACTCATCTAATGTTTTATGACTGGAGCCATAATCGGTAATATAAAAATCGGGTAAACCTAATACATGTCCAAACTCATGTACAAATGTGCCTATACCGCACATATTTGTACCGCTATTACCGCGCAGCTCACTGGTACAAGCATAATCATATAAACGTTTGCCATTATAGGTTGGCGCCTCCCAATAAGGCACCACCCAACGGTGTGGCCATACCGATTCGTTTGGTCCACCCTCTGCTTCATTATGCCCGGCATAGTATACAAAAATATTATCTACATAGCCGTCATTATCGTAATCATAATCGGCAAAATTCACATCTGCACTTGCCAAATGGCAAGCATCAAGAATCATCTGTTGAGGGTTGCTATCATCGCCACTATAATTATTACCACCATAGTAGGCACGAGTGTCGGACAAAGTATATGGTCCATAGACATCGAAGGTAGGGACAAATTGACTATCCGAGGCTGCAATATAGTAGTCTTTGGCCGAGCCTCTGCCACCATTTGCCGAGTAGCCCTGTTCGTTCAACATGGCAGTAAAAGCAGCATTAGGGTTATTTACCGTAAAGCTCACATTGCTAAAGTTTACCAATATCACCAAACTGCGCATCACCCCTTTCATCTTTTTAGGACTATTGGTCTGTTCGGCTCTTTGCTGTTTTAGCATATTTACATTCGGCTCTAAAGTTCTCATATCGTTGTTGAGAGTCATGAGCAATAATTTATCGCTCTCACTACGTTCCGATATGTCATAAGCTTTCTGACCGGTAGAGCGTATTTGATTCTGCTCCAGAGTAGCATACTCATAAATACCATCTACATTACGTATTACTAAAACTCCATCTTCGGTAACCACATAATGATGAAACTCATCGCCTTTCTGAATAATGCGTATGGTTGTACCATCGCTTTGTAAAATCTCTTGGACAAAAGGATAGGCTGGCATAGCCACAGAGGCTTGCCATACCATTAGTAGCATTAATGCCACTAAAAATAGGTGCTTTTTCATAAGTGTATGTTTTTGTTGAAGCAAGCCATTCAACCCCTTTTTAGAGGTTTAAATTTGCTCCTTAAATATTATGATAAAGCTATTGCGGGAAATTACTCTACCAACTCTTGTGGCAAAGATTTTCCTGTTTTAGCTCCCAACGTCTTAATCTTCTCGGCTGTGCGTAACACATTACCCTGACCTTCCGACATCTTCTTCATGGCCTCATCCACACCTTTTCCTGCTCGTTCAATACTCTCCTTGACGCGTTTCATATCTTGCACATACAATACCAGTTTATCGTACATAGCACCACTGAGTCGTGCTATCTCCATGGCATTGCGCGTTTGATTCTCCTGCCGCCAAATACTCGACACGGTACGCAAGGTTGCCAACAATGTTGTTGGGCTTACAATGATAATTTTCTTATCCCACGCATATCGATATAACTCCTGATCGGACTGTATAGCCGTTGCAAAAGAGGACTCTATGGGCATAAACATCAACACAAAGTCGGGCGAATTAATATTGAAAGCATGGGTATAATTTTTATCGCTCAATCCCTTTATATGATTCTTAATAGAATCTATATGCTCTTTCAATGCCTTGCCATAACTCAGTTCATCTGTTGCCGCCACCATCCGTTCATAGGCCACTAACGACACCTTAGAGTCAACAATAATATGTTTGCTATCGGGCAAATGAATAATCACATCGGGTCTCAATTTATTTCCATCCACACCATCTATCACCTCCTCGCGTTCATATTCGCGTCCCAACGTTAACCCCGAACACTCTAACACACGTTCTAAAATTACCTCTCCCCAATTGCCTTGCTGTTTCACATCGCCTTTCAGGGCTTTGGTAAGGTTATTGGCTTCTTGGCTCACACGCGAGTTCAATTCGGTAAGTTTGCGCACCTCCTCTTTCAGACTTATCTTATCGCGCATCTCCATGCCGAAAGCTTCGTTCACCTGTTTTTTAAAATCTTCTATACGTTCGCCCAATGGGTTTATCAAGGCACTTAAGCTCTCATTACTACGTTGTGTAAGTTCTGCCGATCGCTCCTTGAGCACCCTATTGGCAATATTCTCAAACTCTGATGTAAGTCGCTTCTGTAACTCTTCGCGCTCTCTCTGCTTTTCACTGAGCTGCTCTTGCTGCAACGTGAGTTCACGTTTCTGCATAGCACTCGTCTCGCGCCAATAAATCAACTCCTCGCGTTGCTTCTTCAACTCGCCGGCACTGTTATCCAACGCTCTCTTCACCAATTCCAATTCGCGCTCACACTCGTAAAGGTGTCGCTGCTCTTGGGCTTTCGACCGATTAAGCAATATATATGCAATTGCTAAACCTAACAGTAAAAATAAAAGATAAAGAATATAACTCATCGTCACTTAAAATCTATTGAAACCACTCTATTTACCTAAACGATAGAATAGATGCGCCAACCATTTATACTAAAAACTAATGCTAACCACACACCACTAAAAGATGTCTGTTAATCAAATAGCGTAGGCCTATCCTCGTCCAACTGCTTCAAGAATGTACGAATTACAGCTTCGCGCATCACCTTTGAGCTATTGGCCACTTTATACTTCTCCAGGTAGCGTTGAATCAACTTATACTCCTCATCATTCAACATAAACGATACCCGATGTGTCCGCTTCAGCACTGGACGATTTGCCGAGGGCTTGACATCTTTATTTTTCATCTTTGTTTTGGTCATTACAATGGATAATCTTATAATTTTGCAAATATATTAAAAAATACCATTACATGGTTGAAATCAATCATTTATTTTTTTGCAAAATGTATGGTCTAGCGTTAAGGAATAAGAGTGCATAATATCGTTTAACACCACCTTAGTTACTTCAAAGAGGAAACAAAGTCGTACCAAAGTCGAATCAAAGTCGGGTATAGGATCCGAATTTGGTTCGACTTTGA
>CAMTOX010000038.1 GCA_947074225.1 uncultured bacterium | reverse complement strand
ATAAGAGCGTAAACTAATCTGTAGTCGTTTGTGTTGCTGTGTTTTTCTGTGCCGTATTTATATATTTGACTATCCATTGCCGTACGTTGAATGCCTAACAGTCTTGCATCATCACTGTGGTTCTAGTGCTGACGTTATAAGACCGCTCTGATAAGTCTATCAGCATGATCGAGCAACTTCATAGATTTAGAACATACCACAGCCTCAGGAACCATAGGTGCGGCTTGTTGAGCCGAAGTGGCTGTAGAAGTATAACACAGAGGTAGTGCTGTTTTTTGCTGATTTGTAAATGGGAAGTATTGCATATCTACTTTACGACCTTTAGAAAGAATTACAGCACGCTCTATAAGGTTTCTAAGTTCACGAATATTACCAGGGAAAGCATACTCCTTCATGGCATCAACACGCTCTTGATCAATATGCATAACCGGTTTCTTAAACTGCTTACAGAAGAACTCCACATAATAGTTCATTAATGGCTCAATATCTTCTACCCTATCGCGTAGAGCAGGAATATGAATATGCAATGTGTTAAGACGATGCATAAGGTCTAATCTAAAGTGTTTGCTATCTACAAGCTCTTGCACATTGTGGTTTGTTGCCGAGATGATTCTGAAGTTTGTTTTTATTGGCGATGACTCTCCAATACGTGTAATCTCCTTCTCTTCAATAGCACGCAACATTTTAGCTTGTAGATTCATTGGCATATCGGCAATTTCATCTAAGAATAAGGACCCATTGTCCGATATTTCAAAGAATCCTTTTTGGTCGGATATTGCTCCAGTAAACGAACCCTTTCTATGTCCAAAGAACTCACTCTCCATGAGCGATTCAGGAATGGCACTGCTATTCACAGCACAGAAGAGATTATTTTTTCGTGTACTTGCAAAGTGAATCATACGGGCAATATTCTCTTTTCCTGTTCCACTCTCACCAGTAATGAGTACATTGGTATCGGAATATTTAGCAGCCATCATAGCCATTTCAATCACTCCTTTCATTTGTTTACTCACTCCAATGATTTGTCGGTTAATTTGAGCCTCCAAACTTTCAGAGATTAAAGATTGTTTATTCTCTAAATGTTTTACTTTTCTATTAAGGTCTATGAACTTACCTGTTCTTTCAATAGCAATACGTATATCAATATGCCTAAATGGTTTTCTCAGATAATCTATAGCACCATATCGCATTGCATCAATAACAGTATCCATATCTCCGTGTCCGGAAACAACAATGATTTCCATGTCCGGATGTTGAGGTTTCACCTGTTTAAGTAAGTCTATTCCATTTACCCCGGCGTCGAGACGAACGTCGAGAATCAGGAGGTCAAACTTCTCTTGATTCAGAAAATCTATGCCTTCCTGAGCTGTATTGGCAGCCACTGCTTTAAAGTCGTTATTCTCGAGAAATTCAACAATCTCTTCAGTAAAACGTTCTTCATCGTCAATGACTAAGACCTTATAAATACCATCCTCAATGGTTCTTAATGTAGGGTGTAGCATATCAGTGTTTTGTTTATTCATGTTGAGTATAGATTATTATATTATTTGTTTTCTTTTAGGTGTTTCTTTGATCTTGGTATGGGTAAAGTCAGTTTAAATGTGGTATATGTTTCACCATCGCTAATAATATCAATATTACCATCTAGGTCTTTAACAATACCAAATGAGATGGCTAATCCCACCCCTACACCACTACTCTCTTTTGTGGTGAAGAAAGGTTGTAATACAGCATCGACCATGTCTGGTTTAATACCTGTACCATTATCGGTCACCTCAACATAGTTATTGGTATCGTCGCAATAGGTTCTAATAAGAATCTGTTTCTGGAAATTTTCTCCAACAAGTTTCTTTTTTTCTGCCAAAGCATCCTTAGCATTAGTAAGCAGGTTCAATACCACCTGTTCAAAGCGATAGGTATTACCCACAAGATTCTCTACATTGCCAATCTCCTTAACTATTTTAATACCATGTTGTCTGAGTTGTTCAGAAACAATTGTCATGGCATTATCAATACTTTCTCTAACATCAAATTCAGAAGATATAACATCGTCGTCATGACTCTTATCGCGAGAGAAAGCTCTTACGTGATCTATTAATCGTCCAATACGTGAAACGTCCGAGAATATTCTCTCACCCTTCTTCTTAATATACTCCGATTCTTGAGGTGCAACCTTGTTAATACGATCCATTAAATTGTCTAAGCTCAAAGAGATAGAGAGTAAGGGTTGGTTAATCTCGTGAGCCATAGCAGTGGCCATTTCTCCTAAAGAGACTAATCTTTCAGAGCGAATTAATTTTTGCGTCATAATTTTACGATCGGAAATATCGCGCATATTAAGCATCACTCTTTTAGTTCTACTATTTGAAATAAGAACAGTCTTGGCTGTTATTTCACATATTAGCGACCCATGATTAGTTTTAAATATAAATTCATCGGCCTCTACCTTAGCACTATTCCAAGCCTTATTAATGAGGTTTCTCATCTGTCTTCTTTCAGTATCGCTTTCAAGTAAATCGCAAATAGAGTGCGTTCTTGCATCTTCTACAGTACATGAAAGAATACGTGCAGCCATGGGCGAAATATCAATAATACTTCCGCGCCCGGTAATCATAACAATACCATCGGGCGAAAGGTTTAAGATATTCCTATATTGTTGCTCCGACTCTTTAATAGCAAGCTCTGACTCTTTACGTTGAGTAATATCGTTTAAGAAGCCAACTCTAAAGGTGATATTGTTATCGGAATCGTATTCTCCCTGACATTGCGTATAGAACCACCGCTCTGTACCATCGGGCATAATGTATTTAATCTCACTTTGGCAAGGTAAATCATTATTCCTAATCTTAGTAAGAAACTCTACCAATAGCAGTCTCGACTCCTTATCTAAGATTTTCAAGAATTTCTCATCTTGTTTCGCAATGGCAGATATGATAGGTTTAAACTCAAAGGCAGAATAACCTAGAAGAGCAGCAAACTCCTCTGAATATATTATTTCAGAGCTAGCAATATCTTGTCGCCAACTACCTGTTTTAGCAAGCTGCTCGGTTTTAGCCAATAACTCCTGTTCTCGTCTAAGATTACTTTCTGTTTGGCGAAGGTCGGAAATATCGACTAGAGTAATTAAATAGGTATTATTATTTTCAGAATATAGTCCTTGTGCTTTAGTAAAGATAATATCTTCGTTATTCTTGAAGTGTAACTCACAGTTAATAGGATTATTATGGTTTGATTGCATACGCTCCATAAATAACTTTAATTCCGAGTGACTATTCTCGCTCAAAACACTAGAGAAAGTAAAGCAAATTAATTCATTGCGATCTTTACCAGTAAACAACGATGCCGAAATATTTACCTCTACAATCACACCTTTCTTATCTAA
This sequence comes from uncultured bacterium, assembly GCA_947074225.1. Taxonomy (GTDB): domain Bacteria; phylum Bacteroidota; class Bacteroidia; order Bacteroidales; family Paludibacteraceae; genus CAMTOX01. The sequence continues at coordinate 6,920 of CAMTOX010000038.1, read as the reverse complement.
GATAAAGTATCCTGAAGGAGCTAAGTCGTATAATGCAGTGGCAGCATTTGCCTTTTGAATAGCTACTGCCAAGTCTTCATTGGTATTTTGTAGCGCAAAAAGATTTAACTTCTCGTCAGTAATATCCATTTCCAAACCTTGCGAACCAATAATTTCGCCTTCGGCATTGTATACCGGTAGTTTAATGGTATGATAATAACGAATATCGTTATTGGCACATTGATACTCTACTTCCTTATCTATGGTAATACCATATTTGATTATTGTTTCATGATCTGATTCAAAATTCTGCAAGCGCAAAATAGTACAATGCTTATTGAGTATATTTTTAGATGCTAGATTAAGCTGCTTTTGCATCACCTCTTTCGAGGTAAATCCGATGATATCCGATTCCTCTAATCCCAGACGATTACACATACGCTCATTAACATAAAGGTAACAACCATCAATATCCTTTCGGAAAGCATCGGCAGGCAAATATTGCATCACAGAAGAGTATAACAGACGCTGATCTTTTAACTCTTTCTCCGATTGTTTTCTCTTAGAAATATTACGCAGCGTTCCTAAAATTCTTTCGGGTTCGCCAGCAATATTACGGTAACATTGTGAACAAAACGAACATACTATATCTTTGCCATCTGGTGAATGAATAATAATCTCACTATCTACTAATACGTTGTTAATAATAGTGTTATTTATGGCCAAATAGATATCGGGAATGTTCAAGTAACTACTAAACTCTTTAATATTTACTCCTATTAATTTATCGATATCAAGATCTATATTAAGCAATGTTTTTATAGAAGGGCTAATATCGAGAATATTTCCTTCTATATCTAATGCAAAGAATACGTCTTGAAGCGACTCAAATATTTCGCGGAATCTCTTTTCACTATCTTGTAAAGACAATTCAGATTCTATCATCTCAGAAATATCGGTACAGTGACCAATATAACCAGTAAATTCTCCCGACTCATTAAATAAAGGAGTAGCCAGAGTACGTACCCAGTGATAATGTCCACACACGACATGATAGAATCTATTTACTGATATAATTTGTTTATGTTTAGGGAAGTTGAGCAAATAACTATTTATCTCTTGCTCTTGGTCGTCGGGATGTAAAACAGAGTGGAATCCCTCAATGATAATATCTTCTAAGCTCTTTCCAGTAAAATCTACCCAAGGTTCATTAACATAAGTACAAACATTATTCTTATCGCACACCCATACCATATTGTCGCCTGCATTAGATAGCATCCGATAATATTCTTCACTAACACGAACTTTCTTCTCACTAATTCTTAGCGCTTCTTCATTCTTCTTTACGGTATCAATATCAATTGCTTGCACTAACCAGTGAGTTAATACATTATTATTGTCGTAGTTAGGAGAGTCAACAAATCTAAACCATCTATATTCTCCAGTTTTACCATTCAACAATTGCTGCTCGTGTACCACTGTTTCGCCATTTAAGATACGCTCTTGAATCTCCTCTTTACTATATCGGATAGTTTCTTTATCAATATAAGCTTCAATAGAACGATTATATAGATTATCTTCGTCTACATTTAAATAGGTAAGCATAGGTGTATTAGCATAAGTAATATTACCATCCTTATCGTTTACAAAGATAAATGCTTCGCCAGAGTTAATAAGGTTTTGGAAATAGTTACGTTGATGTTCTATAACCAATTCAGCCGTTCTACGTTCGTGAATATCTATATTATGCGTGATAAATCCAGTAAACTCGTTATTTGAGTTAAATCTTGGAGTAGCGTTAATTCTAATCCAACGGTACTCTCCATCAAATCGTTTAATACGACATTCATGAATAAATGGTTTCTTTTCGCTATAGGATTTATTCACTGTTTTTTCAAACTCTTCTCTCTCTTCTGGATATACCGGCAAGGAAGGTTGCTTACCAATAAAGTATGACGAATCTATACCTGTAAATTCTTCTACCTGTTTATTGATATAACTACATACGAGTTCCTCATTATAAATAATAACTAATGTTTCTCCAGAGTTTGCAAGTTCTCTATAACTGCGTTCGCTCTCGGCAATGGCAATCTCCGATTCTTTTCGATCGGTAATATCAACATTATGGATAATATATCCTAAAATATTCTTTTGCTTATCGTATCTAACAGAGAATGCCGATCTTATCCAGCGGTACTCTCCATCATTTCTAAGAACACGATTCTCCGTTACGAAATCTTTAAACTTATATATTTGTTCTTTTTGAATCTTATTAGATTCTAAATCTTCTTGATGAACAAAACTCTTCAGATGTTCACCTAAAATATCATCTTCTTTAACTCCTAAATAGTCAAGAAACTGTTTATTTACGTATGTACATCTCAATTTTGTATCCACCAAAATAATGATGGTATCGCCAGAATTAGCCAACTCTTTATATCTTCTTTCACTCTCCTCAAGAGCTAATTCAGCAATCTTACGCTCTGTAAAATCCATACCATGTATAAGCATAGTTACAGAAGAGTTGTCGGAATCTACTTGAGGAGTTGCCGAAACTCGTATCCAATGATAATTCTTATTCTTAGAGCTAAATCTACAATCAAATTGTATTGAACTAATACTATTAAATGCTTTCTTAATCTTCTCTTCGAATAAGTTTTTATCTTCAGGATGTATCTCTATAAGATCTTTGTTAGCCAACAATTCTTTTTCTGTTTTACCAACGAAACGAATAAGTCGTTCATTAGCAAATAAGACTTCAAACTCTTTATTTATTTGAACAATAAATGTTTCACCAGAATTTGCCAATGCCCGATATCTCTTTTCACTCGAAATAAGATTTAACTCTGCATTCTTATGTTCTGTTATATCATATGCTTGTCCAATATAACCTATATATAAGCCATTGCTATCAAACTTAGGTGTAGCAATAGTTCTAATCCATCTTATTTTCTCCTCAGAGTTGTATACTCTAAACTCTATGGTAATTTTCTTCTGAGCAAGTGGCAATTTATAGAACTCTTTAGCTACTCTAATACTATCCTCATGATGATAGCGCATAGGAGTTTTAGAACCTACTATAGAATCTATCGGAACATTTGAGAAATCACTAAGAAGTTGGTTAGCATAATTAATAATATTATTCTTATCGGCCACCCAAACAAGGGTTTCTCCTGAGTTTGCCAAATCTCTATATTGACGCTCATTTTGTTCTAAAGCCAACTCTATGGTCTTACGCTTATGAATATCGTATGCTTGAACTAACATTCCATTAAATTCATCATTATCATAGAGTGGAGTACATAAACAGCGTGTCCAATGTAAACTATTATCGGAACTTGGGAATTGAACCTCAAACTCTTTTTTACGGGGCCAAGTAAACAATGCTTTAAATTGAGATAATGCCTCAGTATCGGGAATCATAAATCGATCGACCGCTTTTCCTAAAGCCCTCTCTTCTGTAATGCCTGAAAAGTTTACAAAGGGTTCATTAATAAAGGTACAGCAGTAATTGCTATCAAACACGGCTATGAGTGCTTCTCCTGAATTTGCTAATAGTCTATATTTTTCTTCACTCTTCTCTAACTTTCTTTGGCTCTCAAGTTGTTCATTTACATCAATAGAATGAGTCAATACACCTATAAAGTTATCGTCAGAAAATAAAGGAGTACACATACATCTTAACCAATGCGTCTCTCCATTATATTTCATAGTCTCTATTTGGAATACTTTCGAGCTATGATTTATAAACATCTCGCCAAACTCTGGTTTTTGTTCAGCATTAAGAGGTAAGAAATTATCGACGTATTCACCTAATAACTCCTCTTCTGAACGTCCTAAATAGCCACATATTTGTTGGTTCACATAAGTACAACATTTGTCTGTACCAAATACAGCAATATATGTCTCTCCAGAATTTGCTAAATCTCTATAACGACTTTCACTCTCTTTTAATTTCAACTCTGCTTCGCGTTGTTCTGTTATGTTTATGCGCTGCTCAAGCATACCATTAAACTGATGCTTCTCATCGAATAGTGGAGTTAAATAGCATCTAAAGTAATAGTTTTGACCCTTGCACTGAAATGCACATTCTAAAGTAACACTCTGCTGCAACTGAAAAGCATTTATAAATGTTTCTGTTTCTTTTAACTCAAACACTTCTTGTAAACTTTTACCATATACATCGTTCTCTGTTTTAGACCAAAAGTCTAAAACTAAACTATTAGCATAGGTATAAGCTCTATCTTTGTTATATTTTAAAATATGAATCTCTCCTAAATTAGAGAGCATTCTATATTCCTGTTCACTCTTCTCTAATAAGAGTGCATCATTCTTTCTTTCTGTAACATCTATACATTGAGAAATTACTCCTATAAACTCATTATTCTGATTATAACGAGGCAAGAACGTGGAATGATGCCATACATATTTATCGTTGGGTAGATACTTGATATGATCAAAAATCTGTTTCTCATGTGTTGAATAGATATCATCACAATAAGGCATTTCATATACATCGAAAACATCACGATAGTGTAAACCGCAGATATCGCGTTCACAAAACGATTCGGCAGGCTTATTCACATAGGTAAAATAGCCATCAATATCCAACACATATACTTGAATATCGCCAATGTTAGCTAAATCTTTAAATTGCGACTCACTTAGGCTTAGGGCTAATTCTATCTCTTTTTGGTCGGTTATATCTACTGCTTGATGTAAGATACCGTTCAAGACACCATGATCGTCATAAAGAGGTGTTAAGCTATTTCTTAACCAACGCTGAGCACCCGATATATGCTCTATCTCACAAATAAAGGTGAGTGGCTGTTGAGTATCAACAACCTCTTGAAGTTTCTCCTTATATATTGTTTTATCTAGAATCTCATCACATTCCAATGGGTCGGTACCCACTAAATCTTCTGAATTATAGCCTATAAACACACTACCTATTTCATTTATATAGATACAGTTAAAGTCTAAATCCAGTTTCATAATCAATGTCTCACCAGAGTCGGCCAATTCACGATACTTACGTTCACTGGCCAACAAACAAAGCTCTGTCTTTTTACGTTCTGTAAGATCGGTGCATTGTACCAATACACCTATAATCTGTCCAATAATATTATAGCGAGAGGTAAATATGGCATACATCCAGCATAGTTCACCTTCCGAATTATAGATTCTAAACTCACACTCCTCATGCGACTCGCCATTCAAAGCCTTATTCAAGGTACTTAAGAAGCATTCACGGTCGTCCTCAAACACATAGCTTTTAATATTAGTACCTATAATTTCTTCTAATGAACTGCCTAATAAATCACAACCGAATTTATTAATATAGGTCAATCGTGAGTCTGAGCTCAAAGTAAATAGTAAAGTTTCGCCTAAATTGGTGAGTTCTCTAAACAACTGTTCACTCTCACGCAATGCCATCTCCATCTCTTTATACTCATTCACCGGTATGGTCTCAACAACTATCCCTTTATATTCACCAGTTTCATTATAGATAGCAAAAATATCACTACGTAACCAGAAAATACTCTCGTCAGGACGTTTTACCTGATACTCTATTGTAGCCTCTTGTTGATTCTCAAATGCTTTATAGAAAGAGTTACGAGTAGATTTATCTACAAAGAAATCTTTTATCCGATAAATGCTTTGTCCTTGAATACAATTAGCTTCCCCATTGTAGAAGGATAATACAGTGTTGTTAATAAATTCAACTATGCCATGTTCATTGACCTTTAAAATAGAACTCTTAACATGATTTACAATCATCTCCAAATCGTGATCTTTCGCATTATTATCGATAGCCAATACACCACTCGATAAATAACAGAGCACAGTCTTAAAAGGGTCAGAATCTATGCAACTTAAAGTCAAATAGAAGTTCTGATAATCGGCACCTATCTTTAAGCGGCAATCAAATGTATGGTATGAAATATTATGTTTTACACACTCTTCATACTTAGATGCAAAGAGGGCCTTATCCGATGGGTGAATATAGAGATTGAAGGAGGTCGATACAACATTGCCCTCTTGTTGCTTGAAAGTATCAAGAGCATTTTTATTTATACGTGTAATAATATAATCGTCTAACAATACGATTCCTTTATTACTGAGCAAGGTATCGTTTTTAACATTGTTACTCTTAAGTGTTGTTATTGAGGAATCGTCACTGCTACTGCTCAAATGAGCAGTTAAACCCATTAAAGAGAGAGATGTTAACTCTATCAAACGTTCTAACTCCTCTGTAGCAAGTGTAGGTAGCTCTGAGTAGGCATTGTTTAAAATCTCATAGTCGAGATTGAGTTTATTGGCTATATCCTGCAATTGATCTTTGCTTAAAACTCGATCTTTGATATAACCATAATAAACACGCATACGTTCATTGTGAGGAGTAGTTATGGATTGCGTACGAACAGAGAGCATATTTGAACATGAGATTTTCTCTTCGGTCGAAGTATCAAATACATCTGCATTGGTGGTACAAAAAGAACATCCGCGACAACCTTTTTCTGAACCATTTACTAAGTCGCAGAATGAAGGGTAGGAATATATTTGTTTCTCATGACGAGCATCGGCTACTACACAAAAGCCTAAACCCGATAATTGTGAGAGATTCTCAAAGAATTCACGGTGATTATCAGCAGATTTTTTCTTTGTATCAGTAGTTGAGTGAACCATTCTTGAAGGGTCTACTGCTCTATTTTGAGCTATTTTTTCCATAAATGCACTGATTTAAATGTATTTACATCTTTTGTTTAGATAGATAAAAAAGAACTAATGTGTTGGATTCTAGCGAATTAATAACACCCTACGAATATTACACAATTTCACTATTTACCATTTGCAGAGTTAATTATAATTATTTAAAGTAGCAAATTATTTAACATAATTTAATTTCAACCTACACTCACTTAGATTGTTTATGAGCA
>CAMTOX010000037.1 GCA_947074225.1 uncultured bacterium | reverse complement strand
GTGTGTATTGTTATAACAATACCGATATCGCTCTCTGCTCAGAAGGAGATCGACACTGAAGGTTTTGAGCAAGGTGTGCTTTCTTCTGCTTGGAGTCAAGCTCAAAGTGAAGGGAGTAGTACAGCATGGGGAGTTTCTACTGCTGGAATATCCACAGTAACTACCGCTGCCGAGGGACAATATTATGCCTATTTTGTTGGCACTACTGCCGACACGGGTAATAAATTGATCACTTCATTTCAAGATGTTGCTGCATTATCGCAGTTACAACTTAGTTTCTCACTCATTCAACCTGCCTATTCAGGAAATGTACACGATGAATTGCGTGTTTATGCACGTGATTCATCTACAGCACCATGGAATCTTATTGCTTCTTTCAATGAGGCAATAGGACAATGGAGTATGCAAGATATTGTCATCCCCGAAGAATATGCTAGTTGGATTCAATTGGCTTTTGAATTCAATAGCGGCAATGGTCGCGGCATTGGAATAGACCAAATTAAACTAGGTAATGTGGCAAACTGTATTGATGTATCTGGTTTATCTGTATCCAGAATTACCGATAATGGAGCAACATTGAATTGGGGCGATCAAAATTATGCCTATAATTATGAAATTAAAATAAGCACTACTGCAATTACAGATTTTACTGCACCTGCTAATGTGTGCGACTCGGTAATCTTTACTGCACCTGCCGATATTACCGGATTGTTGGCAAATACACAATATTTCTTTTATGTACGCGCTAATTGTAGAGCAGGCGGATATAGTGAATGGTCGCAAGGAGTCTCTTTCACAACCTTATGTGCATCTACACAACTTCCCTTGACAGAAAATTTCGACTCATATACCACTTTAACAAATCCCTTCCCAACATGCTGGAACCGTCTCATGAAAAGTTCTGGCGACTGGAGTGGCTATTATGAAACTGCGGTAGCTTATCAGGCACAATGTGTTTCTGGTGGATATAATAATAGTGTAGGAGCGATGAAAATGCAATCGTTCTACAATGAAAACAACCAATCTTATAACCCATTAGTGGTGAGTAATTATGTATCTACTCAAAGTGTACAAACAACGAGTTTAACCGCTTGTCAGCTCTCTTTCTATATTAACTCTACCGACCTTCGTTATGAATTGCATGTGGGTGTAATGAGCGACCCATTAGACGAAACCACTTTCGAGAGAGTAACTACTGTAAAAGCTGCTAATATGGGGCTTTGGGAGCAGGTAATCATTCCATTCGATACCTATTCTGGCAATGGCAAATATGTTGCTTTAATGATGGAAGGGGGCAATGGAACCAACCTTACTCAAAGTATGTTGATTGACGATTTGCAAATCTCTACTATTAATCCTTGTGCTAAACCAACACTTTTGCGCGCTGAATCTGTCACTGCAAACTCAGTACGCTTGAAATGGAATGGCGTAAGTTCAAGCTACCGCTTGGTGGTGTCGTCAATACAAATTGACCCTACTACACAAAATGGCGATATCTTTGATGGTAGCGTAACTACAAATAATCAGTTGCTTACGGCATTAAATGCTAATACAACTTACTACTTCTATGTCTTAAATAACTGTACACCACAATCTACATGGTCGGAAGAGGCGAATTTCTCTACTGCCTGTGGCGCTATTGTAGAGTTCCCTCATACCGAAAATTTTGAAAGTTATGGTACTCAAGGTTCTGGGTGGTTCAATGCCTTCCCAACTTGTTGGAGTCGTATACAAAATATCTCAACAGCTCAGAACTATCCTTACATATCCCCAATGAGCTTGGTTAATGGCTCAGCACTCTATTTCTATTCTAGCACTAACCTCTCGGCCATAGCTGTTATGCCAGAGATGGGAGTAGATGTTTCCGGATTGAAATTAAGCTTCAATGCTGTTATTACTAATCCCGAGTGTGGTATTATCGTTGGGGTAATGACAGACCCTACAGACTCTGCAACATTTGTGGAAGTGTCACGTATATATCCGGAACAAACAATAGCGTTCCTTAATTATTCGGTCTATTTTGACCAATATAGTGGTACTGGACGTTACATAGCCTTCAAATCGCAAAGAGATTATAACAACTATTTCTACCTGGACGATGTAGTAGTGGAAGAACTTGCCTCTTGTATGCCGGCATATGAGTTAGATGTTGAGAATGTTACTGCTAACTCGGCCACTGCAACATGGAACCAAGTAATGGGTGCCAATGCTTACCGTTTAAAACTTTCGAATACTGCACTAACAAATCCAAATACCACTTTTGGTTTGTTGAAAGATACTACCGTTACTACCAATTCGCTTTTGTTGAGTGGACTTTCGGGTAGCTCAAACTATTATCTATATATTCAAACATTATGCGATGGTGAAAATTCCGAATGGGTAGAGAAATATTTTAGAACAGAATGTGGAACAGTAACCGCATTGCCTTTCTATGAGAATTTTGATAACACAACTCCCAATACAATACCAAATTGTTGGAAAGTGGTTCAATATGTAAATAACATGCCTTATGTTTCTACTGCAACTAACGATTATGATTATAAAGGATCGCCATCATTAAGATTCCGCACAAGTAATGCTTTAGTGGCTTCGCCGGCAATAGCTGGCTCTTTAAATGGTCTACAACTCTCTTTCTTCTTGGCACAAGAGAATAGTTCTGCAGGTAACATGGTAGTTGGTGTAATGACAGATACTACCGATATCTCCACATTTATGCCCTTAGATACCTTCTCGTTAAATAACTATTTAACGCCAACGTATCTTGAAGTAGATCTTACCAGACCCCAATTAACGGCTACCGATTATCATATTGTCTTCAAACAACAAAGTAATAGCAATTACGATAGCTTCTGGGTAGATGAAGTCACTGTTGAAGCAGCACCTTCTTGTGGCAGAATCTCTACCACGAATCTGTTGGCAGTGTTAGATCAGTCGGCTACACTTTCATGGCAGGCAGCTCAAAGTGAGCAGACATGGCGCATTGCTATTGGGCAGGCTCCTTATTATCCTGGCGATGCACATGGTACCTACTATACGGTGCAAGCACCAATGTTTAAGGTCCTTAATCTTACTGCCGAAACAACTTACGACTATTTCATTCAAGCCATTTGTGCTCCTGCCGACACTGCACAGTGGAGCAGAGCATCTTCATTTACCACTTCTGGTGCTGTAGCTCAAGTACCTTACTCTTTCGGATTTGAAATAGACGATGAGAGTAACAATTGGGTTATCTCTAATGGCGCTTCAGTAAACCAATGGTGTGTGGGACAAGCAACTGCTGTAACAGGTAGTAATGCGCTTTATATCTCTAACGATGGAGGTATATCGAACACTTACTCTTATACTATGTATGCACACAGAACACATGCCTACGCTTACAGAACTTTGGCTCTTGAAGAAGGACAATATTATATCTCCTTCGATTGGAGAGCCAACGGATACCAAGGCGTAGACCTGCTTGCTGCATTCTTAGTTCCTGCAACAGTAGAGATGCTTGAAGGCGGATTAGGAGACAATAATGGCAATAAACCTTACAATAGCTATCAATTCAATGCTAATGACTTGAAAGAGGGGTGGCAACTTATTGGAGGTTCTGTGTTACAATTAAGCAATTACTGGCAAACATTTTCACAAAGTGTTACCATTACTGAAGCAGGTGCCTATCGTTTAGTGTTCTACTGGACCAATGGGTACCAAAGTTGGGCCTCTAATTTTGATCCTCCGGCAGCTATAGACAATGTTTCAGTAACCCCATTAACCTGTGGCATTCCTTCAAATATTGAGGTGGAGATGACCAGCACAACAGCGCAATTCTCATGGTTAAGCTTCAACTCTCCAACGCAATGGGAAGCTAAAGTATCGTCTACTCCTATCTCATTAAGCGCTTTAGAGGGTGTTACTACCGATATTTATGATGCTACAATTTCCCAAGATGTAGTAAATGTTACCGGATTAACAGGAAATACAACTTACTATTTCTATGTTCGCTCCATCTGTAGTGAAACAGATAAGAGTCAGTGGCAACTTTATGAATTTAAGACTCCTTGCGATGGTATAGCTTCATTGCCATATTCAGAAAACTTTAATGCCTATACCACATATGGACAGAAAATAGATTGTTGGAATGTCGTTGGCCAAGCAAATGGTGGACCTACTTCCTATACATATCTTAATTATGGTGGCGGATCGGGTGCCTCTTTATACTTTAATGCTCCATCTAATGGAGGAGAGTCTATTATTACTATACCACGTTTAGAGAACGATAGTGTAAAAAATACAATGGTCACTTTCTATGCTTATTATTATAATGCAGGAGCATCTATTCAAGTGGGTGTTGTCTCAAACCTTAACGACCCTTCATCGTTTGCCTCTATACACACACATACCATTACACGCTCTTCATCATGGGAGTTTGTAGAGGTAGATATGAGTAGTTATGAAGGGGATGGTCAATATATTGCTTTCAGTGTTTCTTCAAGCGACCCTTACTCTTATGGCTATTTCTTTATCGACAATGTTGCCATAACAAGACAAAACCCATGTAAGAAAATTAGAACCATGAATGTAGATAGAGTAGATCCTACCAATGCTCGTTTAACTTGGAATGAGTTGAATGTTGCGGCTACTTATACCATTATGGTTAGTACTGCTCCTTTCGATCCTGAAACAAACCAAAATGCCGATGTTTACGAAATGGTTCAAGATAACTACCTCTATTTGTCGTCGCTTACTCCCGGAACAACATATTATGCTTATATACGTTCAGAATGTGATGGTGAATTCTACAGCGATTGGAGTGACCAAGTGAGCTTTAAGCTACCTTGTCAAGGTGTAAATCTACCGTTGGTAGAGACATTTGCGCAGGGAACTCCTTATGAAGAACTCCCTTGCTGGTTGTCGCTCGTTAACGTAAGCGGGTCGGTGGCTATTGATAATACAATGAAACCTCAAGTGGCGATGAATACTGATGATGGGGCCGACGGACGTTCTTATAAATTGTATAGCGCCTATTCCGAAACAGTATCGGGAAGCAATACCAATTATAACCACTCACGCTCCATTGCTATCTTACCTTTAGTAAATGCCAATGTGCAAGCACTTCAACTTTCGTTGAATCATTTCACTGACTATTATGGCTCACACCTCTATGTTGGTGTGATGGAAGACCCTACCGATTACGCTACATTAGAACTATACGATAGTCTTCAACTAGGTAGCTGGAAAGAGAGCATTATTAACTTCTCTAACTACACCGGTAACGGAAATTATATTGCACTATTTACCGATGCCCAAAAAACTGCTATGCGTTATACTGCTTATATTGATAATATCGTGTTAGATTCTATTAGAAATTGTCAAGCTCCTACCTCACCATGGGCCACCGGAGTAACAGATAATCAAGCAACATTACATTGGGGTAGTGTAACAGGAATGGATACTTTATGGCATCTGCAAGTCTCTTTGGTAGACTTAGGCAGTAATGTTGAAGAGTTAGATAATATGCAAGACTTTGTGGTCGATACTTTAATTGCTCAACCATGGGCTACTATTTCTAACTTAAATCCTGAAACAACCTATTTCTATTATGTACGTTCGGTATGTGGTAATAATGCATATAGCGAACGCTATAAGAAATCAATGAACTTTACCACCAGTTGTGTAGCACAAATGCTTCCACTATTTGAGAACTTTGATACCGAAGCTTCTTTCAATGGCTGTTGGCAAATTGCTCTACAAAATGAAATTAGTAGCCAAGCTCCAACTTGGTCATTGAATAGCACTAGCCAATATACTTATGAGGGAAGCGGGTCGGCAATAATGTCAGCTATGCGAGAATTTTATAACTCATATCTTATCTCACCTAAAGTATCTATTCCTGCGGCAAATCAATATAGAGTACGCTTTATGATGTATCGTACAAATACGACGACTAACGATGAGGGTATTAACCTTTGGATTAATAGCACACCAGATACTATTGGGGCAACACTTCTTAATAGTGTCAATCGCTCTGTCGAGTTGTCGCCGGTTGTCGATGCACAAGGATGGTATGAATATATTGATACCATACCTATGGCAGGTAACTATTACATCATCTTCGAAGGTAAAAACCGCAGTGGTTCATCTATCTATATAGATAATGTAGCTATAGAATCTATTAATGCTTGCGAACGTGTAACCTTTATTAGAAACGAGAAAGTACAAGCTACACAAGCTAACGTGCTTTGGGAAAATAACGCTGCACTACCAATAGAATATGCTGTGGGAGTGACTGGATTTGATCCCAATACGGCTACCATTACACCAATCGGACTTACATCGTCGGTAGTGGTAACGGGTTTAACTCCGAATACTGATTACGATGTATATGTACGTAGCGTTTGCGGAAATTCTAATGCTGGAGTATGGATGAAGACCTCATTTAAAACCAAGCAACAACCTGCTGCTTTACCTTATGCTATAGATTTTGAAACAACTGCCGATAACGACCTATGGACCATTATTGGTACCAATGCCAATAAGTTCTATATGGGAAATGCTGTTGCATATACTGGAAATAATGCCCTTTATATCTCTAACGAGATTGGCAATAATAACCAATATACCACTACGCAAGAGTCGTATGCATTTGCTTATCGCACCATTCACTTTAAAGGAGGTAACTACAACATCAACTTTAAATGGCATGCCATGGGTGAGAGTGGTGCCGACTACGGACGTGTATTCTTAGCTCCTGCAAGCACAGTGATTTTACCTAATAGTAACAACCAAATTTACTCGACCTATTCTATTCCTGAAGGTTGGATTAACATTGGCTATTTACTTTTAGGACAATCAGAATGGCAAACATTTAACGAAAATGTTGCTATAGATAAGGATGCCGACTACCATTTGGTAATCTACTGGGTAAACAATGCTAACGGCGTGGGTGCAAATCCGGCTCTTGCCATTGACGACCTAACCGTAGAAGTGAATAGCTGTCACACACCATTCAATGCTCATGCTAGAATGATTGAAGGGGATAACGCTATTATTACGGTAGCTACCGATGCACAACAAGTACAAATGAAATTAGATACTCGCTACTTTACACTCTCAAATGTAGATGTTGAAGAGGCATTCATAGATACAATGGTTAATGGCAATAGTGCTCTAATTACCGGACTTGCACCATTAACACAATATTATCTTTGGATAAGAACCGTTTGTAATGGAGATACTACAGCATGGATAGAAGGAAATAGCTTTACCACCGTGTGTGGACCACAAGTGGTGACTGCCGAACTATCTTATGTAGAAGATTTTGAAAACTACATTGTTAATTATACTGCAGTACGTCCAGACTGTTGGTATGGTAACTCTTTCCAACCAAGTTATTACCCTACCATTGTAAACAATTCATACAATGCATACCAAGGCGATAAATACTTTAGCTTGAGAGTGAACCAAGTGGGCTCAAATAGTTATGTCACTTTGCCGGAGTTTACTGCCAATATTCAGAACTTGCAAATACGTTTCTTCGGACGTAACGGATATTCTGGAGTGAAAGGTATTCGTGTGGGTGTTATGAGCGATAAAGAAGATGTTTCTACCTTTGAACAAGTAGCAATACTTCCACATAGCTCTGAATATACTGAACATTTGGTGAATTTTGCTAATTACATAGGTACTGGTAAATATATAGCTTTACTGGCCGACGATGGTTCTATTGGTACCTATACCGACTATTCAATAGATAATTTAGTAGTTGAGTTTATTGCCATGTGTCAGCAGCCTTCAATGTTGGTGGCATCAGAAGTGAGTGCATATAGTGCTAAAATAAACTTCATGGCCGAGCAAACACAAAATCAGTGGCAAATAAAAGTCACTACTCAGTTGTTGGATAACCCAACTACCGATATTGCTCTAATAGATACGCTTATTAATGCCACAGAGGTGCAGTTAAATAACCTAACACCAAACACATTCTACTACTACTATGTACGTTCTATTTGTGGTGCTAACGACACCAGTGCATGGTCGTCGGCAGCCTACTTTATGACTGAGTGTGCTGCATATAACGCACGTATGATAGAACGTTTTGAGGGTGCTCTATTCCCATCGCATTGTTGGATTCGTTCTAATAGTAGCTTAAATGCGGTAATGCAAGGCGAAAACCTTAATGTTACTACCATCGGATGGTCGCAAAATAACTCTGCAGTATTCGGATCTCAACACGCTGCAGTATCTGTCGATCGCTCAAATGTGAGCTATTGGTTAGTAACACCTGAAGTAGCAGTGGCCGATAGCTCTGCATTAACATTCCGTTTGGCTAAATCGGGAGTTAACTCTGCCTTGAATGGCAATATAGCAGCCGATAACGATAGATTCATGGTTATGGTATCTACGAATGGCGGTGCTACATGGGATGTGGCAAATGCTACCGTATGGAGTGGACAACCAACGGCACAATATCAGTTAAATGCTTTGACCCATCAAGGAGTTGATGTGGAAATTAATTTAGCCGCATATACCAATCAAACCATTAAGGTGGCATTCTATGTAGAGAATCAATTAATAGAACATTATCAAACTTACGACCTACATATTGACGATGTACGTATAAACAACCGTAGTAACTTCGTTATTGAAGATGCTATCTGTTCTGGATATAACTATGAATTTAATGGTTTCAATATTCCTATGAACAATTTGTTGCCTGAGAATTCACCATTTACATTCACAAGAGTAGGCCTTGCCGAAACGGGTTGTGACTCTACCATAATCTTAGATTTGGAAGTCTTACCATCGGTCGAGCATAACATTGTGGCATCTATTTGCGATAATGAAGTGTATAACGAAAATGGATTTAATTTCACAGAACCGGGAGTTTACCGCACCTATAATAATGCAGCAAATGGTTGCGATAGCATCACTATCTTAACGTTAGTGGTTAATCCAACTTATGTTGTTAACGATGCGGTTGAAATCTCTCAAGGCGATCTTCCTTATAGTTATTTAGATACTATTTTCGATCTTAACACACCACTTGGAGTGACTCAACATGAACTCCATACTCAAACAGAACACGGATGCGATAGTATTGTGCATTTAGTTTTGCAGGTGCAAAAAGGAACCGCTGTTGGAACTCTGATAATGAATAATGCAACTTTATATCCAAATCCTATTCAAATAGGAAACGTTACTACATTAATGGCCGACTATAGTGTAGAAGAGTGTCAAGATATGGTAGTAGAAATCTATAACCAACTTGGACAACTCATACTAACCATTAGGCCTAATGAGTTCCCACTCCATATTTCTGGTCTTGAACAGAGTGGAGTATATATGGTGCGTATTCGTAAACAGAACGAAGTACTGTTCAGAACTAAATTAATTGTTCAATAGAACAACCTAAAGAACAGGATACTATTTTTTGACCGAGCCTATCATCTCTTGATAGGCTCGGTCTTCTTTTTTTATAGTGCTAAATAGTTAAAAAAATATACTCGTGTAACATTTTGGTATAATATTAGAATAAGGTATATACGCTTATGAAGAGCTATTGTTGGCCTCTTCTAAGAACATTGTAACGATTAAAACAATACATTATGAGAAATTTTATACTCCCATTTCTACTATTCTTGTTGGGTTTGAATTTATATGCCCAAACGCCTCAACATAAACAAACCATTGCCGAGAATACCCATTTTCAGCATTTTACCGATGTCTCTATTAAACTCACATCGGTAAAAGCCGATACAGTAGATACATTGCCAAGGCCTTATAATCTTACTGCCTATATTCAGAATCGGGGAGTGGGATTAAGTTGGATTGGAAATACAGTACAATATCAGGTGCAGTGTTATTTGGGGACCGATACCGTCCTTAATGTTACCACCTCTACACGTTCTTATACCATTAGCAATTTGGACGATGGAACTTATACTTGGCGCGTGCGTGGATGTAACTACGATATGGATCAATTTAGCGTGTGGGTGGTGAGCGATTTTAAAATTGTTGGAACAGGAACTACTTCTGTTAACGACGACACAAATATTGAGGTCTTTGGAGCAAGAGGATACATTGCCATTAACAATGCTAATGATGCTAAAATAGATATTTTTGATGTTACCGGACGTTTAATCTGCGAACAGAAATCAATAGCCAATAACCATGATCAAGTACCAATTCGTTCAGGGGTATATATTGTTCGGATAGATAAAAAGATGTATAAAGTAATGGTGAGGTGATATGTAAAATTGAAAATGGTTGGGCATAAATAGACCATTCTCTATGTTTAAATTAAAAAATAAGTTTTAGGAGCAGGTAGAAATAGTTGCTCCTTTTTTCTGTATCATGCTTTACGCCGGGTAACGCAATCTTTGACACCCGTTGCTGCATTGAAAGGTTGTATAATACCTTTTTTAATATATAACCCTTTCATATATCTTGAATTCAAGTTATAAATGCAACTTTTTATAAAGTGAGGTGAGCAGCGTA
>CAMTOX010000036.1 GCA_947074225.1 uncultured bacterium | reverse complement strand
TGTTTTGCGCACACAATATTCCGACCTTAGCATCATTGGTACTGCTATTCCTACAACTGCAGTAAACATTACGTGTGTAGTATTACAATACAACACTACTTCACAATTAATTCCTATCGCTATGGATGCTACAACATCTCTTGATGCAACGACTCAAGAAGTTGAATTCATCTACGATAATGCTACCATCTATAACCTTACTAACGGTACTATTACCCTTTACAATATGACTGGTGCTCGCATCATCGAATCGGAAGGTAATATCGATATGAACTCACTTCCTAAAGGAATTTACTTGGTTCGTACCGCTAAGAATGTAACTAAGATTGTGAGATAATCACTCTCTGTGAGATATAAACAACTAAAAAGGCTCGCAAATGATTTTATCATCTGCGAGCCTTTTTTATAATCGGTCAATAAACAAGTCCGAGTAAATGGTGTATAGAAACTGAACAAGCTCCTCCGCCTATATAAATTGGTGCTTCTACTCCAACTCCTTCATTATCTTCTCTAACTCTTTATCGGTATCGTGAATACGCTTTTTGCACAATTGCACTAACTCGGTAGCATGTTTCACTTTACTGGTTAATTCGTCAATAGAGAGGGTTCCACTCTCTATTTCGCGTACTATGCTCTCAAGCTCTGTAAGAGCATCGCCATAATTCAGTTGCTTTTTCATATTATTGTGGTTTTGATTTTATCTTATCAATGGTCGATTCCACAGTGCCATCCATGAAATAGGTCACAAGTGAACTCCCCATTTGCAATTCATGGAGTGAACGAATGGGTATGCCATTACAGGTGGTTATGCTATAGCCACGTTTTAGCATCTGTTCAGGGTCGGCCATCTGAATAGAGTGCTCTAATAAAGTTAGCCGATGTTTCTCGGCATCTAAGCGGCGCTCGGTGAGGCGCTTTAATTGCAGCAAGAGGCTATCTAAGCCATGCGTCTCATGTGCCATACGTCCGGAAAGTAGCAACGGCAAACGCATAACCACTGCCTGCAGGTTGCGACTCTCCAGCTCTAAACGCCCTTGAGCAGAACTCACAAGACGCTCTGTGAGGTAATCTAAATTCTCCTCTGTGCCATGTATCTTATTAATTAACAGCTCGGCAGCGGCTGTAGGAGTCTTCACACAACTATGTGCCACTAAGTCTATAATGGTGGCATCGCGTTGATGCCCTATACCACTAATAACCGGTAATGGGAATTGGGCTACATGAAGGGCCATCTCATAACTATCGAAAGTGGCTAACTCCGCGGTGGCACCGCCGCCACGAATAATAACAACACAATCAAAGAGCTCTATATGTTCATAAATAGCATTCAACGCTTCAATTACCGAATCCTCAGTTTTAGCACCTTGCATGAGTGCAGGAAATAACTTCACATAGAAATAATAACCATAACTATTATGGAGCAGCTGATCGCAAAAATCGCCATAGCCGGCTGCCGTAGCACTGGAAATAACCGCTATGCGACGAGGCAGCAATGGAAACTCCAACTCACCATTCATATCTATAACGCCATCTTCTGTTAGTTGACGTATAATCTCTGCACGACGCATTGCCATATCGCCCACCGTAAAAGCAGGGTCTATGTCGGTAATGGTAAAGCTCAAACCGTAGAGTTCATGAAAACCTACTGTACCACACACCAACACTTTCATGCCACTTTGAAGTGATGTGCCGGTGCTTTGTAAGAAGTAGGGCTTTAACATTCGGTAGGTAGAGGCCCAAATGGTGGCCTTTAAACGTGCCTTAATTTGGTCGGTCACAACATCCTTCTCTATAAGCTCCATATAGCAATGACCATTGGCATTGTCGCGCAGCTCACTTATCTCGGCACGCACCCAAAAGCTTGCACCCATGGAGCGTTTAAGCGTTTGCTGAATTTGCTGATTCAGCTCGGTCAGAGTCAATGAAGATACTGTCATAATCGACATAAAAATAGGTTGAGAGATAAATATAAAGAGAGGTTACAATACCAATTCTATAACATGGAAATAATCATGCCGAAAAGGGTTAAATGCCTAGAACTCTCCTTTAATAATTTTATAAGTCTGTACTTTAGAACCATTATCAATGGTTAGGAAATAGATACCATTTATCAATGCACTCATATCTATAGAGCCATACCCGGAGAGCTGACGCTGTAATTTCTGCCGTCCACATAAGTCGTGCAAGCGCACTTTTACAGCTGTTTTAGTCTCTATATATAACTCCTTCTCTACCGGATTTGGATAGACATTCCATCCTAACTCGCTTGAGGGTTCTTCGTATCCCACCACATCGGAATAGACTCTCCACGCATTGGGAATGCCATAGCCAAAATAGTTGTCGGGAGTGCTGTAATGCGATGCCGACTTGCGAACCTCCTCCATGAGCTGTTGAGGGTGTAGGTCTGGTCGTGCTTGTTTTAAACAAGCCATCATAGCAGCTGCTATAGGGCTTGAGAAAGAGGTACCATTAGATATTGAGGGATATCCATAGCTATCTACAATAGCTGCCGAACCTCCAACGGTACAAATATCGGGCTTCACCCGCCTATCGGCCGATGGGCCGTAGGAGCTAAACCCGGTAACATTTCCATACCTATCTACCGCACCCACGGTTAAGATGCTGTCGGCATCGGCAGGTGCCGAAATGGTGCCCCACTCTGTGTTACCCTCATTGCCGGCGCTCACCAACGTGATAATGCCTTTACGTGCCGTCATAAGAGCCGCTTGGCTAACTCGCAAGTTTTTACCATTCAAATCGTTATATCGGTAGTCCAACGAAGGGTCGTCAAACATGGCATATCCCAAAGAGGTATTAATAATATCCACCCCTACACTATCGGCAAACTCGGCAGCAATAATCCAATAGTCGGCCTCAACAGGCCACTCGGTATAGGCATCTTCACTGCGTAAGAGCCAATAGCTGGCATCGGGGGCACCTCCTAAGTATTGATTGGGAATATTGGCCGCCATAGTAGCTAAGACGGCAGCACCATGAAAATCTTCTTGATAAATATCGGAGTTGTCATTCACAAAATCGTAGCTACCCAAAATGCCATTTCGCATGCGCAAAGAGTCGAAAGCACGATTAGTGTTCACATTTAAAAAACCGGCATCTATAACTGCAACATGTATGTTGGCACCTCTAAATCCGGCAGCATGAAGCCTGTCAACACCTATCATCTGAAGCTGCGTATTGGCATCGCCATAGTCATTGGAGTTATCCTCTGTCTTTTGACGCTGCTCCTCTTTAGGACTATAGAAGCGTTGTCGATAAACCAACTCTATATCTATTACAAAGGGAAGTTTATAAATAGAGTCTATCACATCGTCATCACTAGTCACCACAAGGGCACTATTCATCCAACGCGAGGTATGCTTTACCACCGCCCCGGCACTGCGTAGCGCCGCAACATAAGCAGGATTAACGGGAAAATCGGTGCTGTCTATGGCTATATTCCAAGTAGCACGACGGTCTATGGCACGCTGCGAGAGAAAGTCCAAAGGATTAGAGACGCTATAGGGCGAGCCCAATTTATCTGAAAATTGAACATAATAGATATCTGTGGCAGAAAGTAGCTGCACACACAACAGAGCTATCAATGCAACAAAAGATGATTTAATACGCATATCTTGAAGAGATTAAAATGAATATTTCAATACCATATAAGCCACAAGAGTGGCAAAATTCTTCATCTTCACACATCGCCATTACCGGTTGTTGTTAGCACAACACTCCGCCGCCCACCACATCTTCGCCTTGGTAAAGCACCACGCTCTGCCCCGGCGTTACTGAGTCTATGGGTTCGTGAAACACTATTCGCACACGTTCATCCTCATGATAGAGTGTGGCCTTTCCCGGTTTACTTTTATAGCGAATCTTTGCCATCACCTCCATGCCATCGGTAAAATCTTCTACCTTCATCCAGTTCATCGCCTTAGCATAACACATTTGAGTTTGCAACTCCTCTTTGCGACCTAACACCACTCTATTATTTTCTACATCTAAACGCAACACATACATGGGTTCTCCCAAGGCAATGCCCAAACCTTTACGCTGCCCAATGGTATAGTTAGGGAATCCCTTATGTTTACCAAGTACCTTTCCTTGAGCATCGACAAACTCTCCTTCGCCATATTTTTCGGCATAGCCATCCACATGTTCAGCCAAGAAAGCTCTATAGTCGTTATCGGGTATGAAACAAATCTCTTGACTTTCGCCCTTCTTAGAGAGTTTCTCAAAACCATGATCTAAGGCTGCTTGTCGCACCTCACTTTTTGTTAACTCCCCTAATGGGAAGAGTGTGCGTGCTAAATTCTCTTGACTTAGCTTCCACAAGAAGTAGGTCTGATCCTTATGTTCATCTCTACCCTTCTGCAAGAAATAACGGCCATTGGCCTGAGCTATTCGGGCATAATGTCCCGTAGCAATATAATCGCACCCCTGCTCGTCGGCTATCTCTATGAGCTTTCCCCATTTAATATCCGAGTTGCACACCACACATGGATTTGGCGTACGACCATTTAAATATTCATCAATAAAATCTACTATTACAGAGTTGTGAAACTCTTTGCGTATATCTAAAATGGTATGTCCAAACCCAAGCTCTGTAGCCAAGCGTTTCGCCTCGAAAATGGCATCTACACTACAGCACCCTTTCTCCTTCTCCATACACCCTTTAGAGATTTGGTCGAAAGTACGATAAGTTACTCCAACCAACTCATACCCTTGCTCTAACAAAAGCATTGCAGCTACGCTGCTGTCAATGCCGCCACTCATGGCCATCAACACACGTTTTTTCTTTTCCATCTTTAACTTTTCTTGCCTCAACAAGCGTTCACAATAAACGCTTTGAGATGTTACATACAGATTAAAAGTCTATTGTAATAACTATTTAAACACAAACGCATTATGTTTGCCTAAACAGTCAAAGCACCTCTCTTATGCTTGCGTAACCACATGTTCAATGTTAATAATAGATGAACACCGCTCTTTCTCTATTCAAATATAATGCATTTTCATTTCTATAGGAAGAGAAATAGCATCCACACCAATAATAAACCTTTGGTTATGACTATTAAAAACAGAGACACACATAAAAAGAAATACTTTTCAAAGATACAGATAAATGAATAGATTTACAAATAGTTATCGTAACCATTTTTTAGCAACTAAAACAGATACTGCCATTTACTACTTATAAACAAACCTTCTGTTTTACCTCTACATCTTTTTTAAAAACAACCCCTAAAAAATATTGCCTATAAGCCACAACAATATTCAACCTGTCACTATTCATTTTATGATATAACAGAGTGATGCTATTTCGTAAAAACCCACGCAAGAGGTAAAGTGCCTTCAAATAGGGAACAAAGCCGTACCAAAGTCGAACCAAAGTGGGGCTTAGGATCCGAATTTGGTTCGACTTTGGTATAGCTCTAAAGGAGCTTTGGAGAGAAGAAAGAGACTATTTTTTAGCTCTTAAAATCCTTACATGAGCTGTTTATACATTTTTTATTAGAATATATTTGAGGTGAATATGGGGTAATCATTAAACAGCACACATGCTTAAGCATAGATACATTTAGAGAACAGTGCTACATGGTGTGAGGATAAAAAAAAAGCGTACCTTTGCAAATCAAACCATTAGCAAAGATGAATTATCAAAATCATATATTACCAAACGGCATTCGCTTGCTTCATTTACCGGAGCAAAGTGAGTTGTGCTATGTAGGTTTTGCCATAGATGCCGGCACACGCGATGAGCTGGAACATGAGCAAGGCATGGCACACTTTGTAGAGCATATGCTCTTTAAAGGCACTGAACACAGAAAGAGTTGGCATATTATACAACGATTGGAGGGCATTGGCGGACAATTGGACGCTTACACCACCAAAGAGGAGACCTTTATTTATGCCACTGTGCCAACACGTTATGCCGAACGTGCCTTAGAGCTCCTTACTGACATTCTCTTCCATTCCACCTTTCCCGACCATGAGTTGGAGAAGGAACGCGATGTGATACTAGACGAGATACAGAGTTACAACGACTCTCCCTCGGAGCTCATCTACGATGAGTTTGAGGAGATGCTCTTTGCACACTCCACCATTGGTCGCAACATTTTGGGTAAGGAAGCGTATCTTAAAAACATTGATGGTGAGATGATGCATGCCTTTACAAAACGTTGCTATACCACCGACCGCATTGTATGCTTCTCCTCGGGCGCTTTAGACTTCAAGAAATGGCAACAACGTGTGGAACATTACTGCAATGTACCGGCAACGGTGCGTAGTTTTGAACGCGCACCTATAGCACCTTACGCGCCACAACAGATAAAGACAAATAAAGATACTTTCCAAACACACTGCATCTTAGGAAACCGCAGCTACCCGTTAGGACACCCCGAGCGTATTCCGCTGGTACTGCTCAACACCGTTTTAGGAGGACCCTATATGAGTAGCCGCTTAAACATGAGCGTGCGCGAACGTCATGGACTCTGTTACAACATAGAGTCCGGACTCACCTCTTACACCGACACCGGGGTGTGGAATATCTATTTTGGCTGTGACCCTAAATATGTGCAACGCTGTCTGAAACTTATCGACAAAGAGTTAGATAAGCTCTACCGTGAGCCCCTCAACAGCCGTAGCTTAGAGATGGTAAAACGCCAAGTAGAGGGACAGCTGCTTATTGGCAACCAAAACCGTGAGAATGTATTGTTAGCATCGGCCAAATATTATTTACACAAAAATAGTTTCATTACCGACAAAGAGGTGCTCAAGGCAGTACATCACACCACTGCCGAACAGATACAGTGGTTGGCCCAACAGCTCTTTAATCCGGAACAGAGAACACAATTAATTTTCGAATAACTATCGGGGGGTTCACTCTTTAGAACTCCACTTTCCATATAGCACTATGAATTTAAAACAAGCGCCGAAGATAGTAGAGAATGCCGAAGAGCAGATACATGATTATATCTGTTCGCATAGCGACACCGAGCCTGAATGGGCATCAAAATGCTATCGGGAGACTCACCTTCAGGTAGTAAACCCACGTATGGCATCGGGACATCTACAGGGTCGTATATTAAAAATGTTGGTCGCCATGGTACGTCCGAAACGTATTTTAGAGATAGGCACCTTTACCGGCTATGCCTCACTATGTATGGCCGAAGGGCTGCCCGAAGATGGCCATTTAGATACGTTGGAGATTAACGATGAACTGCAAGAGTTTATATTGACACAGTTTGAGCAATCGCCTTTTGCCAATAAGATGAGCCTACACATTGGCGATGCCATAACCATTATCCCCACATTGGAACATACGTATGACTTTGTCTTCATTGATGCCGACAAACGTTTATATGCCGACTACTTTGAGATGATACTGCCTAAAGTGCCATCTGGAGGTTTTATCTTGATAGACAATACCCTTTGGGATGGTAAGGTACTTCTAAAAGAACCCGCTGCCAACGACCACCAAACCATAGCCATTCAGGCATTCAACGACGTCTTGGCTGCCGACCAACGTGTAGAAAAGGTGATACTACCACTGCGCGATGGGTTGACCATAGTAAGAAAAAAATAATCATTCATTATATGAAATCTATTTATCAGTTAGACTTTAAGGTGCGCGACTATGAGTGCGACCTTCAAGGCATTGTGAACAATGCCAATTACCAACACTTTTATGAACATACCCGCCATGAGTTCTTGATTGAGAATGGCATTAGCTTCGCCAAAATGCACAACGAAGGTATTGACTTTGTGGTGGCGCGAGTAGAGATGGCTTTTAAAACTCCCTTGAAATCGGGCGATAGCTTCAGATGTGAGTTAGACTTGACACAACAAGGGGTGAAATACACCTTTCATCAGCGCATATTGCGCTTGCCCGACATGAAAGTATGTAATACCGGTAAGTTCGACTGCGTGGTGCTCGATCATGGTAAATTATGTCAGAATGAAGAGCTAAATGCTTTTGTGAAATCTATTTCTGAACGTAAACAATAAAGTTCTCTACTCATTGACAGAAATAACAATTCTTTCAACAGAGTATATTTTAAATGTTTAAAAACATACTTTGGAGTGTGAAACCTCAAAAAGTGTAGTGATATATAGCATATTAAAAGATAGATAAATAGTTTTTATTATTTGAATATACCATATGTTGAAGGTTTTTTTTACCTTTGCACTTTCGTACACAAACCATTTTAAAAAAGAATAAAGCTGTGGCAACAAAGTACATTTTTGTAACAGGAGGTGTTACCTCGTCATTAGGTAAAGGAATTATTTCGGCATCGTTAGGAAAGCTTTTACAAGCTCGCGGATACCGTGTAACAAATCAGAAGTTAGATCCATATATCAATATTGATCCAGGCACACTAAACCCTTATGAACATGGCGAGTGCTATGTTACTGTCGATGGTCATGAGGCCGACCTTGACTTAGGTCACTACGAACGTTTCTTAAATGTAGAGACTCATAAAGCAAACAACATTACCAGTGGTCGTGTTTATCAGAATGTCATTAGCCGCGAACGTCGTGGTGACTTCTTAGGCAAGACCGTACAAGTAATTCCTCACATTACCGATGAGATTAAACGTAACGTTAAACAATTGGGTAACAATGGTGAGTTCGACTTCGTAATTACTGAAATTGGTGGTACTGTGGGCGATATTGAGTCGTTACCATATATTGAGAGTGTACGTCAGTTACGTTGGGAGTTGGGTAAAGATTGCCTTTGCATTCACTTAACCTACGTTCCTTATGTTGCCGCTGCAGGTGAGCTGAAAACTAAGCCTACACAACATTCGGTGAAAGAGCTACAACAAGAGGGAGTACAACCCGATGTGTTAGTACTTCGCGCTGAACACCCTATTACCCCTGAGGTACGTAAAAAGGTGGCTTTATTCTGTAATGTCGATGCCTCTTCGGTAATTGAAAGTGCCGACGTGAAAACAATTTACGAGGTTCCTGTGCGCATGCAACAAGAGGGATTAGATACCGTAGTGCTTAACAAATTAGGCATGGATCCGCAAGCTACTACAGCGAAGATGGACGACTGGAACTTCTTCTTGAACAAACTTAAAACAGCAACCCAAGAGGTTAAGATAGCTTTGGTGGGTAAATATGTACGCCTACCCGATGCTTATAAATCAATCATAGAGTCTCTAATTCATGCTTCGGCCTATAATGACCGTAAGTTGAAATTAGACCTTATTCTCTCGGATGATATTACTGTGGCAAATGCCGGCGAAACCCTTTCGGGCTACGATGGTATTCTTATAGCTCCAGGTTTTGGCGAACGTGGCGTAAAAGGTAAAATCATAGCTGCTCAATATGCACGCGAACATAATGTACCTTGCTTAGGCATCTGTTTCGGTATGCAATGTATGGCTATTGAGTTTGCTCGCAATGTATTGAACTATCAAGATGCACATACTACCGAGATAGACCCTACCACCACTCATAAAGTCATTGATATGATGGAAGAGCAAAAAACAGTGCTCGACAAAGGAGGTAGTATGCGTTTAGGATCATATGCCTGCCGTCTTACCGATGGTAGTCGTGCCGCCTCAATCTACGATAAGGAGTTAATTTACGAACGTCACCGTCATCGCTTTGAGTTCAACAATGCCTTTAAAGAGGAGTTTGAAAAGAATGGCATGATGCTAACCGGTATTAACCCCGACACAAACTTGGCCGAGATTATTGAGTTGAAAGATCATAAATGGTTTATCGGAGCACAATTCCACCCGGAATATAGCAGCACCGTATTGAATCCACACCCTCTCTTTGTACGTTTTATTGAGGCAGCAATCTCTCAATAATAGAAAAAAGAAATAGCAAGAAAGAAATAAATAATTAACCCATAAGAAATGGATAAAAACACCGTCATTGGCTTTATTCTGATTTTTGTGATGATTTTCGGCTTTAATTGGTTGAATCGTCCTTCGGAAGAGCAATTAGCCGAACAACAACGCATGCGCGACTCTATAGCAGCAGTAAATGAAGCTGCACGCATAGAGGCTATTGAAATGGCTGCAAAAGAAGAAGAGCGCTTGAAGCAAGATTTTGCAGACGATACCGACTCGACACAACTCATTGCCCGTTATGGAGAGTTTGCCTATGTTGCAACAGGACAAGAGGAGTTCTATACGGTTGAAACAGAGCTGTTGAAACTTGTATTCACTAACAAAGGAGGTAGAATCTATTCTGCTGAGTTGAAAGATTATAAAACTTACGACCAGAAACCTCTAATTCTTTTTGAAGGCGATGAAAGCACTTTGGACTTTACTTTACAAACAGTAAACAACCGCGTATTAAACACCAGTAGCCTTTACTTTGTTACCGATGTGTTTACTGCCGAAGACTCTACTGTTATAGTAACAATGACATTGCCTGTGGGCGAAAACAGCTCATTGGATTTCATCTATACGTTGCCTAAAGACAACTATATGATTGATTTCACTATCCAAGCCAATAACATGCAGAAGTATTTAAATGAGATCGGAAGAGCGTCGTGTAGGGTAGGAGTGTGTGCTATAGTGTAACTACTGGTGGTGTCC
>CAMTOX010000035.1 GCA_947074225.1 uncultured bacterium | reverse complement strand
GCAAGGATAGGGGAAAAAGAATGATAAGAGAACTAAAAAACAAGTTAAGGAGATAAGGAAAGCGTATAATCATTATTTAGAACAGTTCTATGATTTAGTAAAGATCAATAGTGATTTACGCGAATATGATTACAAAAAGAACTTAGAACATAAAGGCGCTTTATGCGAAGCGGCCGAGGCATTAGAACAAGAAGAGGATGGAGTAAAAGCATTCCAAATGCTTCAGAAGCTTCATGAAGAGTGGCGCGAAACAGGACCAGTCTCTCGCGAAGAACGTGAGAATATATGGTTACGCTTTAAGAATGCCTCTACAGTTATAAATAAAAAACATCAAGGATATTTTGAAAGCATAAAAGCTCAAGAAGAGGAATTACTACAAGAGCGTGAAGCTATTTGCGAAACCATAGAGAAATTTGACTTCTCTACCCTAAAGACTTATAAACAATGGGACGATAAAGCCAAAGAGATTGCTGCTTTAAATGATAAGTTCAGTTGGGACAATCCTTTAAGCCGACGTGTAAATAGTAAGATATACAAACGCTTTAGAGCAGCTTGCAATCATTTCTACGATGAACGTGCCACCTTCTTCAAGAGTGCTAAAGACGAAATGAATGCTAACCTTCAACGCAAAAAAGAACTTTGCGAACAAGCTGAAGCACTGAAAGATAGTAAAGAGTGGAAACAAACAAGCGATAAACTTATTGCTCTACAAAAAGAGTGGAAGAATATTGGTACTATCTCAAGAAAACACTCTGAACAGTTATGGAAACGCTTTGTTACAGCATGTGACTACTTCTTTGATCAAAAAGAGATTAATTTCTCAGGAAAGAAAAACCAAGAGAATGACAATCTAGTGCAGAAGATGGCTATCATTGAAGAGATGAAAGCTTACAAAAGTTGTGGTAATGAAGTAGACGATATTAATGCTTTAAAAGCATTGACCGAGAAATATAATGCTATTGGTCACGTACCATTTAAAGAGAAAGATAAATTATATCGTCACTATAAAGAAGTTACCGATAAGACGTTTGGTGAGATAAAAGGACGCCAACGTATGCAAAACATACAGTCGAG
Source organism: uncultured bacterium (assembly GCA_947074225.1). Taxonomy (GTDB): domain Bacteria; phylum Bacteroidota; class Bacteroidia; order Bacteroidales; family Paludibacteraceae; genus CAMTOX01. The sequence continues at coordinate 9,517 of CAMTOX010000035.1, read as the reverse complement.
CACTAGTCGTAACAGACTCATGAAACAATACGATCAGCTACGTGCTGAGATTGCAACTTACGAGAACAACATAGGTTTCTTTGGCAATTCTAAGAAAGCATCGGCTATTGTAGACGATATGCAGCGCAAGATAGACCGTTTGAAGGAAGAATTGAACGTGATAGTCTCTAAAATTAAAGAGATGGATAAGAACGATTAGTTAAAACTACTCATAAAATTAATAATAGGAGGTACAAACATGAGTTTGTGCCTCTTATTTTGTTTTATGTTTCAAAAAACTCTACCTTTGTAGCCGTATATTAACAAGAAAGAAATTATACCCTTTTATAATAACTAGTCGATATGTCGATACACAATGCTGAAGATTCACGTAAAGTAACCACTCATCGTTTGTATGAGATGAAACAACGTGGCGAGAAAATAAGTATGCTCACTGCTTATGACTTTACTATGGCTACCATAGTAGACCAAGCCGGAATAGATGTTATATTAGTAGGTGACTCTGCTTCTAACGTTATGGCAGGAAATGTCACTACCCTACCTATTACCTTAGATCAAATGATTTACCATGGTAAATCGGTTGTACGTGGAGTTAAGCGTGCCTTGGTAGTTGTTGATATGCCTTTTGGAAGTTATCAAGGTAACTCTAAAGAGGCTTTAGCCTCGGCCATTCGTATCATGAAAGAGACTCATGCCGATTGTATTAAACTTGAGGGTGGAGCTGAAATTATAGAATCGGTACAACGTATTCTATGTGCTGGTATACCTATTATGGGACATTTAGGTTTAATGCCACAATCTATTAATAAATATGGTACCTATAGTGTGCGTGCTCAAGATGAACAAGAGGCAGAAAAGCTAATTTCCGATGCTAAAATATTAGAACAGGCAGGTTGTTTTGCTATCGTTCTTGAGAAGATACCTGCTAAACTTGCAAAACGTATTGCCGAAACCTTAACCATACCTGTTATTGGGATAGGGGCTGGTGGAAGCTGCGATGGTCAAGTATTAGTGCTGCACGATATGATGGGAATGACACAAGGATTCTCACCACGATTCTTAAGACGTTATGCCGATATGAATGCTATTATGAACAATGCTGTACAAGACTATATTAAAGATGTGAAGTCGGGAGACTTTCCTAATGAGTCTGAGCAATACTAATAATAGGTCACTACACCTTCAAACGGTGTAATATTTGCCTATAAGTAGTTAGTTTTAAGAGCAAAATACCCATAATTAGGGATTGATTTAACAAAGAATTCATTGCAACTTTGTATTTTATTTGAATCACTATTAAACCTACAAAAGATGATAAAACAACATATCTATCGCGATAGCGATAAAATGAGCGATTTAATTTGCTGCAACTATTCACTTTTGCAAGTATTGTCACGATTTGGTATCCCTATGGGATTTGGGAATAAAACAGTAAAAGAGGTTTGCAATGAACAACAAATAGATCCAAAGACGTTCTTATGTGTAGTAAACTTTATAGCCTCGGATGAGCCTACTAAGATGGAACACCCGGAGATAAAACTTAATGATCTATTACTCTATCTTCAACAAGCACACATCTACTTTATAGATTTTAATTTACCCACCATTCGCAAGAAATTGGTCGATGCATTAGAACTTTCACCAGATAGAACTATTACAACATCTATCTTGAAGTTCTTTGATGACTACGCTGCAGAGGTTAGGCGACATATGGAATATGAGAATAAAAACATATTCCAATATATTGGAGAGCTCATTCAAGGTAATGTACAAGAGAATTATTCCATAATAGAATTTGAGAAGATGCACAAAGCTATTGACGACAAACATGTCGAGGCAAAGCTTTCAGACCTAAAAAATATCATCATCAAATATTATCCTTCTCAACAAGTAAACTATTTACTTAACTCTGTACTTGCCGATATTTTCAGTAGTGAACGTGAGTTGGCACTACACTGCTATATAGAAGATTATATTCTTGTTCCTGCTGTATTAGATCTTGAAAAGAAATTAAAGAAATCATGAGCGAATCAAAGATACTATATATAGCTATTGCAGAGAGCTCTACAATTATTCGTAAAGGGGTCATAGCAACACTGAAACAGCTTCTTGATGGTAGTAAACAATTTATTGAAATTACATCAACAGAGCAGTTAACAGAGAGTTTCCGACACAAACAAATAGATGTTCTCATTATTAACCCGCTACTCTATAATACCATTGAACATTCAAAACTCAAAGCAAATAGTAGTTTTAAATGTATTGCACTTCAAACCTCTATTGCCGACAAGAATCTTTTCAATAGTTATGATGGAGTTATTTCTCTCTACGAGAACGATCAAGAAATTGTAAGATTATTCAATAGTTTTATTGAACATAAAAACGAAGAGGAAGATTCAGAGGAGGTATTAAGTCAACGAGAAAAGGAAATTATTGTCTGTATTGTAAAAGGAATGACCAATAAAGAGATTGCCGATAAACTCTTCATCTCTGTACACACTGTTATTACCCACAGAAGAAACATTACTCGTAAACTTGAAATTCACTCCACAGCAGGTTTAACCATCTATGCTATTATTAATAAACTCATAGATATTAACGACGCCAATTAAGAATAACATAAGAAAGCGTGATAGAAGAACTTTTCTATCACGCTTTTTCTTTCTCCAAAACTACTATTATGGATTTTGTTGAAGCGTCTCTATGGCTTTCTCATTATCGCCAATAACATACAAATACTCTGCATAAGCACCTTTATAAGATAGCTGCGCACTTACTGCATTATTCTGTGCTTGTATCCACGACAACTGCGAAGAGAGCACATCCAATATGGGTATCTGCCCTTCGTTATAGCGAAGAGTGTTTAATTCCATATTTTCGTAAGAGATGCTCAAGTTATCATTAGCTATAGTGATTTGCTTGTAGTTCTCAATCAAATTTGTCCAAGCGTTACTCAATTGTGTATTTATGTTATCTTTAATAATACCTTGTTGTAACTCCATTTGCACTATCTCTGTCTTTGCACTACGCACAGTATTAATGCGTTTACCCCATTGCAGTAACGGATATTTTACCGACAAAAACACTGTAGCTGTCCAAATAGGGTCGCCTGTCATATTTATTAATGGTGTACCCCACCCTCCTTTAAATCCGGCATCTATGGTAGGATTATAGTTTGAACGGGTTTGATTCACCTGTTGCTTCTGTAGCTCTATATTCATCTCGGCCATTTGATACTGCATATTCTCTGGTAACACATCATTCAAGGCCTTATATTCTGGCAATGGTAAAGCGGCATCTATCTTGTCGGCCAACTCAATAGGTTGGTTTGGATCTACCTGCATGAGAATATTAAAAGTCTGTCGCGAAATATCCAAAGCACGCTTAGCTGTATTTAAACTCAACTCTGCCTCTTTCAAACGTGTATTTACCATTAGCAAATCGGACTTACTTACCATACCATCTTCGAAGCGTAAATCTATAATATTAAACAATGTCTCCACCACTTTCAAATAAGCTTCGGCATTCTTCAACACCTGCACATTGGCTGCATATTGCCAGTATGCAACATCTGCCTGATAATAAATTTGTTCCAAAGTATACTCTTCATTGAGTTCTGCTATCTTTATCTGATCTTTTGCAATCTTTCTATTAGATATCACACTTCCGCCAGCATATATGTTCTGGGTGAGGACTGCTCCAATGGAGTAATTAAACGGATTTAAGGCATATTCGCCAAAATAGGTTTTCACAAAATCGTACGATGCATCGCCCGACAAATCTATCTTTGGCAGATAGCCGGATATAGAGGCCTTTTTAGTATATTCAGCACCTACAATCTTCTCTTGTGCCTGTTTCACCTCTCTACTTACCGCAGCTACGCTATCACGGTACTCTTGTAATGTGAGAGGTTGTTGTGCCAACAAAGAGGTCACAAACATCGTTAACAGGGATATTATAATATACTTTTTCATAATTCTTTCTGATGTTATTCTTGATAAAATGAGTAGTGTTATACCTCCCTATAGTTAATTCTTATATCTATGCATGGTGCAATAGGTTACAGGAAGTACAATGAGCGTTAGCATTGTAGCTATAAACAAACCGCCCATAATAGTTGCTGCCATACCTCCAAACATAGAATCGAATAGCAATGGCACCATACCTAAAATAGTTGTTCCCGATGCCATAATAACCGGTACAATACGCGATTTTGTAGCTGCAACTACACCAGCTATTGGCGAACCGCCCTTCTTTACCTCTATTCCTATCTGATCTACCAACACCACAGCATTTTTAATATTCATACCTATTAAACCTAAAAGGCCTAAAGTAGCGAAGAAATCTAACGACTTACCAAAGACTGCCAGCCCTATCACTACTCCTATAAAGATTAATGGTAGCATTAATATAATTACTATTGGTTCTCTATAAGTACGGAATAATAACAAGAGTATAATAAAGATTAAGATAAACATCAGAGGCATATAGACCATCAATGCAGCGTTCGACTCATCTTGAGCCTCTTGTTGGCCTTCGTACTTAAGTTTATACTCATCGGGTAAAGGAATTTGTCGTATCTCATCGTATAGCTCATTGAAGAGCTGAGTGGCATTCTCTCCACGCTCTGGGTCGCAATAGGCCGACATGATACGTTCTCTATTCAAGCGACGAATAACACTATACTGATAGCTATAAACATCGTCTGTTATTACCTGCTCCAATGGTACAGCAGTAGAATCATTGCCATAACATAGAATGGTATTCAGATTACTTAGGTTGAAACTCTCTATCCTATCGTCCTTCAATAAGATTGGCATGAAAATATCGCCTTGTCTATATTCGCCAATAGGTAAACCGGAAGTAGTAACTTTAATACATTGAGCCACAGATTGTCTTGAAATACCTAAGCGTTGCCCTTTTTCTTGAGAATAGACAGGGTGCCATGTGGGAACTTTATTGCCCCAGCTATTACGTATATCGCGTGTACGCGGATTGTTATACATAATTGATTCGGCCATCCAGGTATATTTAGCCAACGTATCCACATTATTACCTATGAAACCTATCTCTATTGTAGCATCGGGTACTGGCGAGAGTTGGAACAATGCCGAACGGCATACCATATCGGGGAAATTTGTACGCATATAATAGTCGAACTCGGCTTCATAATAGGCCGTAGAGTCACTATTGTGCAGTTCTATCAATACATTAGAATAACCACTATTTGGTCCATAAGAGCCACTTGCTAAGTAATAACGCAAAGGCGAATTGCCTAAGGAGATAGATATATTTTTAATTGCAGGCTTTTGCAACCAATCTCTCTCCATCTGTTCAAGCATCTCTTGGTTATCATTTATGTTATATCCATCGGGTAAGAACATATTGGCTCTGAAATAGGGTTTATCCATATTAGGGAAGAAATCCTGAGGCATAACCGCCATAATGGCCAATGCACCAACAAAAAGAGCTATCACAATACCTAAGGTGACCCAACGTATTTTAATAAGTTTTGCCAAGAAGTTTCCAAAACTATTGTAGAACTTATTATCATATGGATCTTTCTCCTCTTTTTTAGGAGTTTTCAATATAAAACTACCAAAGGTTACCGTTTGCGAGAGTGCCAACACCCAACTTAAAGATAATGAAATAGCAAGTACCACAAATAAAGGTTTTACTATTTCGGCCACATTACTTGGGGCTAAATACAGGGGTAAGAAGGAGATTACGGCAATAAGAGTTGCTCCCAAAAGATTCCACATAGGTTGTTTTGCACCATTTATCAGAGCGTCTCGTTTATCTACTCCGCGCTTCATGGCTACTTGAGCATTATCGGTCACAACAATGGCATTATCCACCAACATTCCCATGGCAATAATAAATCCAGCTAAAGAGGTTCTGTTCAACCCTACTCCCAAAATTTGCATAATAAGAAGCGTTCCGGCAATACAGAATATTAACGATGAACCTATCAACACACCTGCTCTGAATCCCATGACAAGCATAATAATCACTACCACAATAAGTAACGACTCCAATAAGTTCATTAAGAAACCATCTGTAGCTTGCTTAGCAATAATATTTTCTGGGTAAAGGTCCACCAGCTCCATTCCCTCAGGAATGAGATATTGTATTTGAGAAATCTTCTCATCTACTAGGGCACCGGTCTTCACCACATCGCGTGTTGGGTCTGTAGCAATACCAATAGCAATGGCAGGTTTGCCATTTACTCTAAAAATGGTTGATGGTGGATTAACATAACCGGTTTCAATTTCGGCTATATCGCCTAATCGTACCTGATTTCCGGAAGGTAATGTAATTAATTGGTTGCGAATATCGTCTAAACTCTTGTAAGTACCATTAGCCTCAATTACTATTTGCATCTCACCGGCCAATCTATTCCCTGGGCTTACCATCTTATTTTGCCCTTGAATAGCATCGGTAATCATATTCGGTTTTATGCCCATGCTCAATAATCTTGCCGATGAGTAGAAGACATTAATAACCTCTGTTTGTGCACCAAAGAGCATAATGCTCTTGATACCATCAACTGTTACTAACTGTGTTTGAAGTTCTTGAGCCACATTTAGTAGGTCGCTATATTCATAGCCATCGCCTCCAGCCAGCCCGTAGTATATGCCATAAACATCGCCAAAGTCGTCCGACACGCTGATAGTCGAGGCCCCTTCAGGGAGTTTACTTTGCACATCCAACACTTTACGGCGCAGTGCATCCCACATTTGAGGAATATCGGCACTTGATAAAGAGGGTAATAACTCTAAGGATATTTTTGACATACCATAGAACGATTGCGACTCAATCTTATAAACGTTTGGTAAAGATTGTATGGCACGTTCAATAGGTTCTGTAATTAGCAGTTCCACCTCTTCGGGTGTTGCTCCTGGATATTGGGTCATTAAAATGGCCGTCTTAATAACAAAGGGAGCATCTTCTTTTTTTCCTAAACTATTAAAGGCAGTAACACCGCCAATTAAAAATATGGCTAAGAAAAAATAGATTACCTTTTTATAATCGAGAGAATATTGCGGTAAATTCATAGTTATCAGTTTTTAAGCTTTTACATTTTCTGGTTCCTCAGCGCTTATCATTCATACACCTTTACTTTCTGACCTTCGTGAAGCGTAAATGCTCCTGCCGAGACTACCACTTCACCGGGCTCTAATCCTGCAGAGATCATCACATCGTCTTTACCTGTTAAACCAATAACATCTACCACACGTTTCTGCAAAATGCCATTAGCACCCATAACCCATACACTCTCCTTTTCATTTGCCTGATCAATAAATACCGCTGTTATAGGAACAGTAACCCAATTTTTATGATCATTATAAAGGAAGTCTACCTTCACCTCACAGCTCACACCGGGTTTAATTTCGGCATCGACCTTCTTAAATGCGGGATCACTAATCCATAAAGATACTGGAATACCGCCTCCACCAATAGAAATATCTACATATTCGCGTACTGTACATTTAAAATATGTATTTCCTGTAGCGTTAAAACGAACCCAGAATCTAGCTTCGGCTTTACGTAGTTCATTAATGTTATTATCGGCAATAACAAAGCTCACATAGAGCTGTTCTGTATTTACCAATCTAACAATACTTTGTCCATAACTTACTCGTTGAAAGTTATCGACAAATTTTTTCTCTATAGTACCAGGGAATGGAGCATATAAGTTCGCATCTTTCAAATTGTTTTCAGAAATATCCCACTCCACCTTTGCCAATTCATATTGAGTCTCAGCCTCCTCCATATCTTGTTTAGCCACAGCTTGTTGTTGATACAAACGTTGAAAACGTTCATATTGAGCTTTTGCTGTTATGTAAGATGATTTCTTTGCTTGATTTTGGAGAACTAAGTCGCGGGTATCTAAAGCAGCTATTAATTGACCTTCTTGAACCACTTGACCCTCTACTACAGGAATTTCTATAATCTGACCATTGACGCGGAAAGCCAAGTCGGTTGTTTCTTGTGCATTTACTATACCGGCATAGGTTTTCACTACATTATTACCCGATTGCACCACTGCAACTTTCACGGGCCGTACCACCGGAGCATCTAATTTATCAGACTTACGGCTACACGATACTAGACATATTACACACAATAGTGTGATAAGCGTTTTAAAATTCATAAGAATATAAGATTAAAGTGTCATTTCTTAAGGGATATTTGCAGAAACTATACCAAAAAATATTGAGCTATTTTAATCAGTATAACATTATAATTATTACATGCTTGACTATTTATTTTAAAAGGTTATCTATTAATCTTTTGATGTTTATGGAAGAATATAAGTTGAGAAATAAAATTTTATAATAATTATACCTCTATTATATTTATTGAAAGATAAATGGTTTATGAACAAAACTATTGCTCTTTATATCTTATCTATAAGATGTTCTTATTATTCATGAATTCAAGTTATAAAAGCAACTTATTAAGAAGTGAAGTAAGTAGCGTAAGAAGAATATTATTTCTGCATGCAAGAAAAGTAAATTGCAATTCCCATTGCATTACTGAATGAAATAAATATTTTATCTGCAACTTCATAACTTATACAATAATCGGTTGCAGATATGAAATATTTAACCAGAGAATAAAGATATGCTTTAACTGTAATGTTAAAAAGTCACCATTTCAAGAGTGATTTAACATGAGTGCCTAAAGTAGATTAGAGTACAATTACTCGTGAGATTATTCACAATTGTGATAAGCATAAAGCCATTTTTAGATATGAACTCACAGAACGAAAAAACTCAAAACATAATCGAATTAAAAAAAGAAAGAATGCTATTAATAAACCAGTTAAAAGAATAATCAAACAATTATTACAAAAGAAACTAAGTCATGAACAAATATCGGTTATACTTAATATATTGGGATTTATAAGTTTATCACATTAAACAATCTATATGTTTATATAGGAGAATAAACGCAATAAAGGGAAACTATAAATGCACTTACAGCGCTAAAGTAGAAGATACAGCATGAGAGTTTATCAGTATAAGAACATAGCAGTAATTATAAATAGAGTAAATAATAATGAACATGCTAAGATAGTGAAACATAAAGAACAATTTGGAATTTAAAAATAGATATTATGGTTGAAGCAGAATTAAGGAATAGATCATGAAAAAAGCTAGTTTTCTTAGACCTAATGAAGATTTATATTTATTAATCGAGCTAGAGAAAGTAGCCTTTACAAATTAACTTCACTATTTTTTATCACAACCTATATGCATATATTGGTGAACATAGTATTTTGTGACAGCATTACTATAATAACTACCACGTTATATAGGTATAATTACACACTTACCTCACATATATCTTGCTCGGACGCAGGTCGGCTTTCAGAGATCGACACAAGTGCGAACGAGCACAGCTTGATTTGCCTCACAGCTTGTCATTGTGTACTTATACATTGCCTATTTCTACAAACATTTGTTTTCTATTCGCTCTACTTCATTCTATTATATACTCATTCTTT